>CAYNDU010000038.1:0-18483 GCA_964395615.1 uncultured Pirellulaceae bacterium
CGGCGAAGTAGTCGCTCACAGCACGCCGTGTATCGTCGAGTGTAAGAGCGGCCGGTCAAGTCAAGCAGATGGCGGCAGTCTGGCGGACTTTGTGCGATGGACGGCTTTTCACTCCAGGCCGGGTTACGCGATCAGGTCATCGATCACATTCCCGAACACATCCGTCAGTCGAAAATCCCGTCCGGCGTAACGATAGGTCAGTCGAGTGTGGTCGAATCCGAGAAGTTTCAACAGGGTCGCATGCAGGTCATGCACGTGCATCGGTTTTTCGACTGACTTGAATCCGAACTCGTCGGTGGCTCCGTAGACCTGCCCACCTTTTACTCCACCGCCTGCCATCCAGACAGTGAATCCCCAATGATTGTGGTCGCGACCATTGATCTTGCCGGCGTTAGCCCCGGCCTGAGGCAATTCAACGGTCGGTGTACGGCCGAATTCACCTCCCCAGATTACCAGGGTTTCGTCGAACAATCCGAGCCGTTTGAGATCCGAAAGCAGTGCGCCGATCGCCGCGTCGCATTGTCCGGCCAGTTCGCGGTGGCGCACCTCGATATCGTCGTGGTTGTCCCAGGGTTGTCCAGCACCATGAAACAGCTGAATGAACCGGACGCCTCGTTCGATCAGCCGCCGCGCGATCAGGATCTGGCGGGCCTGGACGCCCGGCCCGTAGGCATCGAGCACCTGCTTTGGTTCCTTACTGACATCGAAGGCGTCGGTCGCCTCCATCTGCATGCGGTAGGCCAGCTCGAAGGAATGGATCCGCGCCTCGAGTTCCGGGTCATGTTGCCGCTGTCGGCTGTGGAGCTGGTTGAGTTGTTCGAGTGCGTCCATTTGACGCCGCTGCTGGTCGGCAGGCAACCAGCGGTTCCTGACGTTTTCGATCAGCTTATCGATTTCCGAGTGTTTGGTGTCGATATAGGTTCCCTGATAGACGCCCGGAAGAAATGCAGTCTGCCAGTTCTGAGTCTCCGTGATCGGATAACCGCCAGGACACATGGCAATGAAACCTGGCAGGTTTTGGTTTTCCGTCCCCAGACCGTACGTCACCCACGACCCGAAGCTGGGACGCACCTGGACCGAGGCGCCGCAGTTCATCAACATCAGCGACGGTTCGTGGTTCGGCACATCCGCGTGCATCGACCGGATCACCGCAATATCGTCAATATGAGCGGCGGTGTGCTTGAATAAATCGCTGACTTCAATGCCGCTCTCGCCATACTTGTTAAATGGGAACGGCGATGGGAAAGCGGCTCCCGTCTTGCGCTCCGTTCGTAGGTTTTCAGTCGGTAAACTCTTGCCTGCGTATTTCTTCAAAAGTGGTTTCGGGTCGAATGTGTCGACGTGTGACGGTCCGCCATTCATGAAGAGGTGAATAACATGTTTCGCCTTTGCCGGAAAATGAGGCGGGCGGGGCGCCAACGGGTTGCGATAGTCGTCGGCTGCGGAGACGTGAGGAGCGCTGCCGTCGCAAAGTAAGCCGGCCAGCCCCAGCATGCCCATTCCCGAGCCGCACCGACAGAGTGCCTCACGGCGAGAAATTTCGGTCCGTACGCTCATGGTTAGCTTATTCTCCCGGCTCGTCGTCGGCCGATCTTACAAAACACCCCGTACGCTCAATCCACAAACAAGTATGCATTGCTCATCATCAGGACCTGAGCGTATTGAACCCATCGATCCAGCTTGGCCGGGCTGGACGAAGTGGCCGCGTCATTAATGAATTGCAATCCGAACCCGCGCTCGGTCGCCGTCGGTTGCCGAGCGACCACCAGCCGGTAAAGAACATCTAGTTTCTTTGCCGCATCACGCTCGGCCTGCATTTCTTTTCTCGCCGCCACCGCCTGAGCCTGTTGAATGACAAATGGTGAGTTCATCAAGAACAGCGCCTGCTGCGGGACCGTGGTGCGAGCGCGGCGCGGACAACTCGAGTCGGGACTCCCCAGGTCGAATACTCGATAAAGGCCTGGAAGATCCTGACGGTCAATAAACCCATAGATGGCTCGACGCTTGGGGAAAGGGGTGGCGTTGAGCTTAACGGGTCGGCCTCCGATCGTCGTGTCCAGTTGTCCGGCAATTTGCAACAGCGAGTCCCACATGGGTTCGAATTCGAGTCGCCGGCGGTTCATTCGCCAGTAGCGAGCATTCTCGGGGTCAGCCTCTTGCGCGTCCGGACGATTCAGACTGGATTGCCGATAGGTGTTCGATAACACGATGCGACGGTGTAGTTTCTTAAGTGACCATTCGTCGGACAGAAACTGGCTTGCCAGGTAATTCAGCAAGTCCAACTGCAACGGCTTGTCACATCTCGAGCCGAAATCGCTCGGCGTAGACACAAGCGGCGTGCCAAAATGGTGCATCCAGATTCGGTTTACGAACACCCGGGCCGTCAGCGGATTGCCTGCCGACACGATGGCCCGTGCCAGTTCAAGCCGGCCACTCCCCTGATCGAACGGCATGCGTTTTGGACCCGCTAGAGCGAGAAGGAATTGGCGAGGGACAGTCTTTCCCGGCCTGGCGAGGCTCCCGCGAATGAGAATCTTCGCGTCGTGGGGCGCGTCGGAATCGTGAAGCACCATCGCACGCGGGGGAGCGCCCGCCGCGTCGACTTGATGCGCGTCGATCTTGCGCTGGAATTCACGATACTTGTTGTTTTCCGCTCTCGACAAGTACGCGTTGATCTCGTTCGCATCGATCGAGGTCGGCGAATCAGGCCCCGCGATGATCTCAAATATCTGGCGTCGCACCGCGAGATCGGCAGGGGCATTTCGAGTGCCCTCTTTCCCAAGGTCCTCCTTGCTTGCTTTGGAGGACTCGGAAAAAATGCGCGAAAACAAGTCACCGTACAAGCGAGCCAGTTCGATTTTGTTCGTGGGTGGACTGGTCGTCATGGCTTGCCTGACCAGGGGATTGAGCCGGCCCTGCTGCGTCCCGGTGGGGACGCCGGCCCATGCCTCCAGAATTGCCGGCGCCTTTTCGGCGTATTTCTCGTCCGGTAACAGTGCCAGTTGATACATCGGGCCGAGTACGGGATGGTCGGCTTTCGCCGTGCGCACCAGATACTCGCGCCAACGTTGCACGAGGCGAGGTTTCAATTCCTCGCCGCGCAACGAAATAAAGGGCATCTCTTGGAGCAACTTCTCGGGAGACCGCGTGATGGCCCGAACCAAATAGTCCGTCGCTCGTCGGCGACCAATGTCCACAATTTTGTCGCGAACGTCCCGCTTATAATGATCGAGGGCCGCCTGGCGCTTCTCCAGCTCTTTCTTGAACTCAGCGTAGCCCGGCACGGTCGTCGGATCACCAATGACCGGCAAGTCACGTGGCTCGGCGCAACTGTCAAATATGCCGTACAAGGAATAGTAGTCGTCGGTCGGTATCGGATCGTATTTGTGATCATGACACCGAGCGCACGCAACGGTCAGGCCAAGCAATCCACGTCCGACAACGTCAATCTGGTCATCAATGTCCAGATTGCGCCGATTGAACCGGCGACCGACGGTCAGAAACCCAAGTGCCGCCAGAGAACCGTCTCCGGCTGCCGTGCCGAGCAAATCGGCTGCCAGTTGTTCCATGACGAACTGATCGATCGGCAGATCGCGATTCATCGCGTCGATCACGTAATCGCGGTATGTATAGGCATACGGAAATCTTCGCTCACGGCCGAACGCATAGCCGCGAGTGTCGGCGTAACGGGCGACATCCAGCCAGTGTCTTCCCCATCGCTCACCATACCGGGGTGACGCCAGGTAACGATCCACCAGGTGCTCGTACGCTTGCGGGGATGCGTCGTGAATATACGCCTGTGCCTCTTCATACGTTGGCGGGAGACCGAGCAGATCAAACTTCAACCGACGAATGAGCGTGTATCGGTCGGCGACCGGCGAGGGGCCGAGATGCCTGGCCTCGAGATTGGCCATAATGAAGTGGTCGATCCCTGTCCGAATCCACTCGGTCCGCTTGACGGCCGGCAGAGCAGGGCGATCGATCGGCTGAAAACTCCAATGAGCTGCCGTTTGCTGAAGAAAACGGTCTTCTTTGGTCAATGGAGTGATGTTTGATTCAGAGCTCTCTGCCCACGGCACACCCAGTTTTACCCAGCGAGTGAGAATTGCCAACTCGTCAGAAGGTAAGGGATCATCGGGCGGCATCTGAACCGGGCCTTGCCCTTCCATCACCTGCAGAAGATAACTCGTCTCCGGCCGCTCAGACGAATACGTTGTTTTTCCGCTGTTACCGCCGCCGAGAAGATCGGCTCGAGAGTCCAGACGCAGCCCGCTTTCCTGAGTGTCTTCACCGTGACAGTCCCAGCACCTTTCGGCCAAGATGGGACGGACCTTTTGCTCAAAAAAATCGGCGTCGGTCGAGACCGGTTCAGCGGCGGCGAGTGGCGGAAGGGCAAGTGTTGCAACGACCAACGACCAGCCGCTACATACCAGAATCTGTGCAAAACGCATCATGGCATGGAAGATCTGTGGCAACCTGAGAGAAATCCGACTCCATCTATCAGTAGACACGATCGGCGCAGGTCGAGCAAGTGATCCCGCTTTCCGCGCAGATCCAGACACCCTGATGCTGAAAGATCTGGCGCAACCCGCGTTGGCATCGGCCGCTCGCCCGTACCCGGGTTCAGCCGTCAGTCTCGGGCATCCGGATAGTCCTTGCGTTGGAGACTATCCAGAACCGACTGCTGCCAGCGGTGAAGTTGCGACTTCATACGGGCGACGCGGGCAGGTTGCTGGTCGGCCAGGTCGAACTCTTCGTGATCGTCGTCGGTCAGGTTGAACAACTGGTACGTCCCCCGGTCACGGCGTGCCGGCTGGAAATGAAGTTTCCAGTCGCCGTCGATCCAGGCCGATGCACCCGGGAAATCATCTCCTGCGGTGATTTCTGGTATCGGTACATCCGGAGCTGGTCCCGGCGCCGGCCCATCATGGGTAAGGTCGGTCTTCAGTTGTTCCAGCAGCTGAGTACTGCGCACCGGTGTGCCCTTGATCGGGTACGTCCAGAATCCCATCGGTTTCGGGCGCCGTACCATCCGGAATTCAATGAGTGGGAGCAAGCTGACGCCGTCCATCGGGCGATCTGGATCGCGTGGTTCGACGCCGGCGACGTCAAGCACGGTCGGGAAGATATCAACCGTGTTTCCACGCACATAGCTGACGCGCGGCGTTTGTATACGGGCCGGCCATTCGATGATGGCTGGTACTCGGATTCCGCCTTCGCTCAAGTTGCCCTTTCCGCCGCGAAGTCCACCCGTGGATCCCACAGAGATCGCACCGTTATCGCTCGTATACCAGAACAGAGTGTTGTCCGCGATTTTCAAATCGCGCAGCGCTTTGCGCAGTTGACCGACAGCACGGTCCATCGCGCTGATTTCCCCATAGAAATGCTGAAGTTTCTCCGGCAGATGGGCGTACGGTCGGCGATCCTCGTCCAGAGCTATGTGTGGGCTGTGCGGGGATCCAAACCAGACGACCGTTAAGAAAGGCTGGTCTCGGGCTACGGCATCTTTCATGAACTCGATTGCGGCTTGAGCCGTGACATAAGATCCTTCGCCTTCTGTTTGGATGACCTGACCGTTCCGGCACATGAGCGGATCATTTTCGTAGAAATTCGGACTGGAAAACCACTGATCGAAGCCGCTCTTCCCGGGGCAGACTACGGAATCAGGATGCAACGAACCGAGGTGCCACTTTCCAAAATGACCCGTGGCGTAACCGGCCGCCTGAAGTGACTCGGCGATCGTTATTTCCTCGGGGCGCAACGTACGACCCCAGACGAAACACCCGAAACGATTTGGATGCCTCCCCGTCAGCACGCTCCCACGCGTCGGTGAACAGACGGGTGCCGCAGCATAGAACCGTTCCAGCAACAGGTTGTTGGCCGCCAGGTCGTCCAATACAGGGGTCTTCAGTTCGGTGTCACCCCTGTATCCCACATCCCCCCAGCCTTGATCATCGGCCATGACGAGAACGATATTGGGTCGAGCAGCCGAGGTGGATGTCGACGTATTCAGTTTGGCGGCGCGCGCTGAGCTCGCCTGCAGCAAAACGAGCGACATGGCTGTCAATAACCATGCGATCGAGGACCGCCACGATCGTGAAAAGCGTTCTCGTGTGCCTGAGTCCGCCGAATGGTATCCGAGCATGAACTGACTCCTTTGGAATCGCAAGATATTGGTATTTGCCATTGTCACACGATGGGAGTTCTCCGGAGGAGGATAGGGTGTGACCGTGGCCGCGGATCATTGTACCATGGTGTCACGTACGCGTTGTTCGTGCTCGTGCGATTCGTCGTCTGCCGTTGTTGCACGTTCCGACGGTCATGCGGTCTCGAGCGGGAATCCGCACGCCATGGAACTGCTGAGTGGATCGGGCTTGTCGACCATTGTGTTTTGCGGCAGACCGTCAGAATCAGGGTTGGAGCGTTCAGGAGGTGAAGCATGTTGAAAACCGTCGAACGACGATCCGGTCGATTTGGAATCAGGATGATCATCGTGCTGGCGATCATGGTCGCGGTGCCGGCCACGGACTCGACGATCGCAGCTCCGCGCCGCCCCAACGTGATTCTGATCATGACGGACAATCACGGCGCCTGGACGCTAGGTTGCTATGGAAACCGCGATATTCGCACCCCAAATATCGATCGACTGGCTCGCGAAGGAACGTTGTTTGAAGAGTGCTTCAGCTGCAATCCCGTCTGCTCGCCAACTCGTGCCAGCTGGCTGACCGGATTGATGCCTTCACAACATGGCGTGCATTGTTTCATCGCACCTTCGGTTCAGATCGGTCCGAAGGCGTTTAATACACTCGACGGCATTCGCTCGCTTCCCGAGATATTGCAGCATGCAGGGTATGTCTGTGGGCTATCGGGAAAATGGCATTTGGGAAAGAACATGGAGCCTCAGGAAGGATTCACGTTCTGGGTTACAAAGCCGGGCGGCTCAACCTCCGAATTCTATGATCAGCAAATCATCGAAAATGGAACGATCAAGAGGGTTGCCGAATACCAGACCGACTATTGGACACGGCGAGGAATCGAGTTTATTCGCCAGAATCAGGAGCGGCCGTTTTTTCTGTTTCTGGCGTACAACGGACCGTATGGGCTCAGCCCAATGCTGCTCAAGCGTGCGAGAAATCGACACGCTGCGTTTTACGATTCGCAGCAACTACCGTCCTTTCCGCGTCGCCCGATGCACCCTTGGTTGTACAACAATCGGGACTACCTGAATAACATTGTCTCCATGCGGCGATATGCGGCTGAGATTAGCGGAGTGGACGACGGCGTGGGGCAGATCATGGCCACGCTTCGCCAACTCGGCCTGGATCAAGACACGCTCGTCGTGTTCACCGCCGATCAAGGCCTGGCAGGAGGGCAGGGCGGCGTCTGGGGAATGGGCGACCACACTCGGCCTCTGAGTGCTTTCGACTCGACCATGCAAGTGCCGCTTATCTATCGTTGGCCCGGTCATGTGCGGCCGTCCGAACGGATCGGGCGCCTGGTCAGTAATTATGATTTCCTGCCGACGATCTTGTCGACGCTCGGTCTTCAGAGTGACATGCCCAAAGATCCGCCACGACCGGGCCGAGACTATTCCGCTGATCTGGAGTCGGACGGTCGACTGACCGATTGGGATGATACGGTCTACTACGAATTCGAGACAGTCCGTGCCGTGAGGACGAAACAGTGGAAGTTAGTGGAGCGGTTAGACGGTGGGCCGGTCGAGCTCTACCATGTGTCGGCCGACCCCGAAGAGCAGCAGAACCTGGCGGGCTCTGAATCGGCGGCCCTCGTTGATCGTGAACTTCATGAGAAACTGCGAGTCTTCTTCGAACGATACAGCGATCCGCGTTACAACCTGGCTTCTGGCGGGAAATCCAAGGCGCAGTTTCTACACAGCGAGTCCCCTCCCGTCGTTCGCGCCTCGCGTCGTGACGGCGCTTTCATGCTCGACACCACAACCGTTCGGTTGAATGGAGAACGACTAACGAGGTCGAGTGATTGGCGCGCGGTCGAAGGATGGCGTGGCGGCTCGGACCGTTGCGTCTGGTCCGTGCGTGGCGTGCGGGCTGGATTGTATGATGTAACCGTGGCATTGCGTGGAGCTTCGGATCAGCTTGCGACGACGGGTTTCCAGGGAGTAGTCGCTGAAATCGATAAACGGCCCGTAAAGGGGCAATGGGTGACTGAATCCTCATCGGGTGCACCGACAGACACGTTAACACTCAAGTTGTCGGACCCAGTGACCCTGAAACAGGGTGACCACGACGTGCGAGTCGGTATCGTGATCGGAGATCGCGACGCGAAACTTGGTCTCACGAGTGTGAAGCTGAGCCCTCGCCCGGCAAGAGCACCAACGGCTCCGAAATCAACGGCACCGAAATCAACGGCTCCGAAATCAACGGGCATCGATCGTTCGGACTCGGTTGTTCCGGTCGCCGCGATACTACAGTCGTCAACGACGAGTCCGGTCATTGAGAGCAAGCACCTTCGGTTGCAACTGCGCGAGGATCTGAAGGGGATTGCTCATCTGATCGACAAACGCACGCAACGTGATCTGGCCGCTGACGTGAAGCGGCCGCTGGGGCTCTATTGTCTTTATTTCGGGCGTGATAATCTGCGCACGTCGTGGCGAGTCAGTTCCACGAGCGTCACGACCAAGAACGTTCAACGGCATTCAGATCATCTGCAACTGGAATTTGAGCACAAGGACAGTCGCTCGGCCCACGTTAGTTGCCGCGTCTATGCCACTCCGGATCAGCCCGGTATCCGCTGGGAGATCGAGGTTTCAAATCGCTCGAATCAGCCCCTGTACGCCATCGAGTATCCACGTTTTACGGCATCGCTTCCCCTGGGCGACGACTCGCAAGACGATCGATTGGTGTGTCCGCAGTCGGAGGGGATCATGTTGTGTGATCCGACCAGCAATCTGCCAGAGGAAGCCCATCTGAGTTGGGAGTATCCGGGTCGTGCCGGAACTCAGTTCATGTACCTTTTTGACGGTCAGGGAGGGCTCTACACGGGCTGTCACGACGTCGACGGACATGCGAAGCAGGCCCTCGTGGAACGCAGCGCGGATGGGCTTCTGATAACCTACCGACACCGATTCTCGTCGATTCGACTGGCTCGATCGCGGATCAACTATGACGTTGTCTGGCAGGTAGCGGATTCCAATTGGCAAAGCGGTGCCGAACTCTATCGGCAGTGGGCCGAGGCAAAGGCGCCCTGGTGTGAAAAGAAACTGTCTCAACGAGCGGGGCCGGAGTGGCTCAAGAAGGCTCACCTGTTCTTGAACTTCAACGTCTTGCAGGAAGGGCGGTTTGACGACGTCGCCCGTTCTGATGCCGTGTTTCAGGAATATCAGGAGTTTGTGGGCGTTCCGATCGTGGCATGTGGATTCAATTGGGAGAAGAACGGCGCATGGATCGGACCCGAGTACTTTCCACCTCGCGGTGGTGACGAATTCTACCGTCAGTTGGCCGATCGATTGCGAAAGCGCGACGGCCATCTGCACCTTTTTACGTCCGGCTTCCGATGGGGAGTTCGCAAAACGGTTGCACCATCTGCTGGGAAAGCTAAGACGCATGAACAGCCGACCGAAGTACGTTCAAAAGTCAAGATGCGCGAGCGTCGAGTCGCCTCAGGGGCCGCGCCGCGGGAATATACACCTTTCCAGGGTCGCAAGAGTTTTTATGCGCATTCCCGAGCGGCCGTGCGAGACGCGCGGGGACGCCATATCCTGGAACGGCCGGCGTGGGCCGATAACTACCTGCTGTGCGCCGGAAGTGCCGACGCGAGAGATATACTGAGTGACTGTTTCAAGAAGATCTATGACTACGGCGTCGATGGCGTAGATTTGGATCAGAACATCGGAGCCGGAATCACGGACTGCTACAGTACTCTGCACCGCCACCCACCCGGGTCAGGACGATGGAAATATACGGCCATGGCCGGCTTCTTTGAAGAGGTCCGCAAGACCAACCTGGCCGGAAGCACGGAGCGGTTTATCGGACTGGAAGAACCTTGCGAAGTGTTTCTTCCCTGGATCGACGTTGTTCATGGCCGAGCGTTCACCGATACGAGTTGGCCTGCCAATGGTCCCGGCGCCGTGTCCATTCCGCTGTATCTGTATCTCTATCACGAGTACCAGCCGACATACGCGGGTTGGATCGATCAGAAGTTCAGCCCATTCGGGGACGTGCGTTGGGGGATTGGTCGAGCGACGATTTTTGGGATGTTACCGGGCGTCAGGATTTCGTCCGGACCGTTTGTGCTGGACTCCGCAGAGCCGTCGGAAGCCCTGCAGATGCTGCGGCGATCCACCCGTTTGCTTGATCGGGCTGCCAAGTACCTGTTGACCGGCCGTATGCAGAGGCCACCCATTTTGGAAAACGTCACGGCCTCCGTGCATCGAAACTCTGCCAACCGCGCATCATTGCCGCTCGACTGGCCATCAGTTCAGGCCACTGCCTGGGAAGCCGAAGACGGCAATGTGTTTTACGCCGTGGCCAACCTGGCGGACAGAGAGCAGGTCGCGGACCTCATCGTCGAGTCACGCGACCCGCTTGTTAGTCAGGCCGGTCTTAACAAGATTGACGCAGACTCCACACGCCGGTTGGCCGAATCGGTCGCTCTCCCGGCGCGTATCTCGATGAGGCTCAAGCCCTGGGAAGTGAGCGGAATCGAAGTGACAAGATAGGGCAGGGCGGATCATGGCAATGTACCGTTGCGTCCACCGGCCATTTACACCGGTACCGGCTCGTGCAAAGCCTCGCTCGACGGTGTCTCTTCCGATACCGTTGGCTCTTGCACGACCTCATCGAGGTGCTCGGCCGGTTGTTCGTTGACGGCGCGCGGCCGAGTCAGCATGGCGACGGCATAGAGAGCAGCTACGATCAGCAAGAGCGCCTTGACGCCGACGATAAACGTGACCGACTGCAAGAGCCCACCGACGATCGCTCCGATCAGGTTCGCTCCGAGGGCGGCGTCTTTCTTCTCGACCTTGGCAAACGAATTGATGAAGATGATCCCGCTGAACAGCATTGGGACGGTTGTCAGAAAACCGATCAGGACCGCCTTCGTGAAATACGGAAGAAAGCCGAACCGGGACAGGTCGACGAAATAGAGCGCCACGCACGAACCGATCAGACAGCCCGCGATTACCGGAAGCGATATGTTCTTGAATCTGGCGGCCACCAGGTTTGCGCACAGAATCATAAGCAGAATTCCCGATATGATCACGGCGTTGACCAGCCAGGTGTTACCGAGCACAACGGATGCCTTGCTGATATTCTGCACTTCCAGCAAGAGAAAACCTGCACCCAGAAAGAAGAAGTGCCAGTTGGACGCATGCCAGCTCCCGAACCAGGACCTTAATTGCAGACGCCGCTTTCCATATGCCGCCAATCCGAATAGCAGTGCTCCGAGCAATCCGTAGAGGACGGGAATGCGAGGTGAATCAAGGTAGATATAGGGCCAGTCGTCCGTTGCAATTTTCGTAGTGTATGGCAGCGCGAGCCGAGTTTCTTCCTGCCACTGAGCAATCTGGTCCGCCAGTCGCGCGTCGTTGTCCAGGCTGGCTTGAATGACCGTGAGGATGACTCGGTGTCTGCTGTTCGATCGAGGCCCATGAGAAATCCCTTGATAATTGCGGTGTTCGTCGGCATGTTGGACGTTGTTGTCAAGAAAAAGGGCGAGCAACGGGTGCTCGCCCCCACAACTATAGGTTGCGATGTGACCGATTCGCGCATGGGTGAATCACCCGCCTTATCCGCATAATCGCTACCTCGGCAACGTGGGAAATGGAACATCATCATCAGGTCATTGCGTCACACGCATGTAACCCGGTGAATTCTGTTGCCCAGGTGTGGGAGAGGCCTTGAAACCCGACTTCAAACGGCTGAGCGAAATGGCCGAGACGCACGTTGAAACGGTCAAGTGTCTCGGCATGGTCTCGCTGACGTTACGACGACTTCAAGACCGGGCCTCCTAGTTTGACGACGCGCTCGCGAGGATGTTCACGCCGGTGCCGATCGGTTGGGTGCTGATCCAGACGGGGCGAAAGAGACCGCCGGCACCTTGCCAGTCGTAGAGCCGCGCAGCAATAGAAATCGTCGACCCGGCCCGGATATGTGCCGTGATGTCGTGGCTCTGCCGCATTTCAAATGCGGTGCGACGCTTCTCAATGTTACCCCCGGATCCGACCAGTTGTCCTTCGACGTACAATTCGTAATAGTCGTCCGCTCCGGCGATCGAGAGATAGGTCTTCCGTCCGTGCCAGTCGCTTGGAATGGCGACATCGATCCGATACCAGGCCCAGCCGTCGAGTGTCGGATAGCCGGCTCCTTCCCAGGCGGTTCCAATGCGGATCGGTTTCCAGCCTTTCGGTTCCGACAAACGAGCGCGCTCCCAGCCTTGCTCCATCCCCCGGTTGTCGGGGTCCGGTCGGAATTGCCATGTCTTGCCCGTCAGGTCGATGATCTGTTCGTCGAGTTTGCCACGCATGGCCAACACGGTCTCCGGGCGCAACGCATGCACCGGGGGATCGCCCTTTTGCAACTGATCAAGCAACGTTTTCAGTAACCACTTTCCCGCGGAGTTGGTCGTACCCGTATGCCGTAACGCGCTGACCAACAGACGCCCCGTTCCCAGTCGTGTCTCAAACAGGAGGCCCTGCGACTTTACACGATCCAGGTCATGGTTGTGCCAAAGCAGGAAGAGCGGATCGATCTGGTCCAGGTATTGGATGTCCGGTATGACGGATCCTGCGAGGTCGAATGACTGCAGGTCAATCAAGAACTCTCGAGGTATTTCCGTGGGCAATCGATCGCTGGCCACCCAGGGTCCGCCCTTTAGAAACCACTCCTGACTGAGTGGCAAACTTCCGTTGGATCCGTCAGGCAACAGGAGTACGTGCGCGCCGGCCTCAAGAAGATCGAGCAACTCGCCGTCGAATCGCGCGGCGATGATCGGTGCGGTCGATCGATCGGATGCTCCTTGTTGCGTAATCACCTCGGTAAGCGCGTGGCGAAGTTCACCGGAGCACGACTTGTGAACGATCGCCGGTATTCGATCCCCTTCGCCCAACCCTGGAATGACCCAAACCGTCCAGTGATTCGTCCAGCGATTGTTGTTGGCTCGCAATGAAGCAGTCAATTTCAACGGAGTCGGCCTCGAGACGGACGGCAACGGGAATTGAATCGAAGACACTGGCGTCAACTTACCGGCCGGTACGGAAACGCGACGCTGAACGCTGACAGATGGTTGGTCCGGTGTCGACCGATTCTCTGTAAGCGACACGTCGAGTTGCCCGTCTTCGATGGCTCGAGTACCGAAATGGCTCACCAGAATGTCTGCCGATAGAGGCATATTGTCAACAAAACTGAACCGGTCGCCTTCGGTTTGCATGAGTAACATTGTCTCGCCGTGCCATGACCATTCGGCCGGTGCCCATTTCGGCTCGTCGTTGTAGTCGATCAGTCCCATGCTGCAGAGCGGCATGTCGCGAATCACGGACACGACGTATCCTCCGGTGGGGACTTCACGTCGATAGGCCTCGATCTGAAACTTCCGCATGAGCCAGGCATACCGCAACGAGTCCGTCATCAGAGTCGCTTCGTGCGTCGATCCGGCGATCCCGTTCATACGATCCAGCCACTCACGGTTGCCGTCCAGAAAGCGAGGTAGCCAAAACGGCCGGTCTCGAAGTGCCGAAGCAGGAAGATGGTGTGAATCCACCCAGGTATCCGCGGCGATCGCTTCACCCAGAATCAATGGTTTTGTCTCCCGATCTGCGATATGCGATGTCAATCTCGCCAACGTAGCCGTCCAAGTGTGGTTATTGCCATACGGATGATCGTCGTAGAAATCGTGAATGCGGTTCCAGCCGATCCAGCTGCTGTCATCCTCCACAACCGCTTGCGGGACGAGTTGATGGCACCGATCGTAAAGCGTTCGAATCACCTGTAGATCGGCGCTCGGACCCGTCTCGCAGGTCAGACTCCGCAAGACGACGGAGGGGTGGACCCGGTCGTAGAAAAAGAACTCGTCGAATTCTCGTCGCAAGGTCGGAAGTTGGTCGGCCGTCCAGCGCGAATGCCAGGTCGGGTACTCGACCCACGTCAGGATGCCCATACGATCGGCCAGGTTCAAGTAGGTGCGGGGTGGCACCCAAAGACAGAACTTCATTAGATTGAAACCCATCGAGCGAGTCCATTCCAGGTCTGCCCGAATCTTCCGTGAATCGAGCGTCGGTGCCACGCGCGGTGGAGCATAACCCCAGTTCAAAACACCCCGAAGTGAGACGGGTTTGCCATTCAATAGAAAACGATGCCCGTCGGTTCGAAACGTGCGAAAAGCAGAGGGTACGACAACACGGTCCATCGTTGCCTCGCCGTTCGAGCCGGTCGCCTGCCATGTCAATTCGACGTCATAAACTACCGGATGCGCCGGCGACCACTCTTTCCAGTCGTGCACGGGCAATCGCACGGTGAGCATGCGCCGCGGAGAGCCGGACGAATGACCGGGAAGGGTCCTCGCTGTTTGCACCGTCCCGTCGAGCTCCGAAAACGAGACCGGATTCGACCAGCTCGCCTGCGCGTTGGCTCGGTACCGGACCCGCAACCTGCCGGTCTTTGCCTCGACGCCAGCCAAGGGTAACTGGATCTGAAAACTGCCCGATGCGGCATCGCCGGAAACCAGCAAGTGGCGATCGGCAATGTGCGACTCCGGAAGGATCAGCAATCGAACGCTTTGCCAGATCCCGCCGAAATGCGGCGCGAACACTGGAAGGAACCCCTGCGAATTATGCCCCACTTTTTCATCGACTCGAACCATCAGCCGGTGATTCCCCGACCCGGTGCGCGCCAGCAACGACTCTGTAATGTCGCACCGAAACGGTGTCCAGCCGCCCAGATGCGTTCCAACGATGTCGCCATCCACCGAGACCGTTGCTTCGGTCGCGACTCCCTGAAACTCGATCATCACGCGTTGACCAACGGCCGGACGGATGGCTGGCAGCTCGCGTCGATAGAGCCCGATGCCGTCAAAGTCAGTACTTTCGTGCGATTCAAACGTCGAGGGTACCGTTACCGCTTTCCAGGAAGATCCACTTTCATCACGACGAAACTGCCATGATCCGTCGAGCGAGATCGATTGCCGATCAGCACTCACGGAATCGACCCCGATGCCGAATAGAAAGAGACCTGCCAACATCCCGATGCAACGTCGGTCCATCACAATTCCCTCGATCAATGGTCGGGACCCCGCGTTCAATTCCCGTTGAGCGTTTCGTCAATTGTAGCCAACCAGGGCCGAACTTCGCCAATGGCTCTCAACAGACTGGCAATTATCCACCTGACCGTGCAGAATACTACTAGAACGCGTAGGGGCACCGGTGCAGGGTTGACTGAGCGTGGATCGGAAATGCAGGAATAAGCGTGCTTTGAGTCGCGTTCCACGACCCTTCTTCATGACGACGACGTCCGGGGAAAAGGATACCAGTATGACGAAGAAACGGATTGCGTGTGTCATCGAGGTCGTTCTAGGGGCGTTTGTGAGCGTCGCTCCCTGGTTGTCTTATAACCTCGCCGCGGACGAGAATGTTGTTCGCCCAAACATCGTGCTCTTGCTTGCCGATGATTTGGGATACGGTGAGCTTGGGTGCCAGGGAAACCCCCAGATCCCCACTCCGCGGATTGACTCGATTGCCGCTCGAGGAATGCGTTGCACGCAAGCCTACGTATCGGCGTCGTACTGTAGTGCGTCGCGAGCCGGTTTGTTGACCGGCCGGTACCAGATGCGATTCGGTTACGAATTCAACCCGATCGGGCCTCAGAACGACGATCCCAATGTTGGCCTGCCGAATTCGCAGCGCACGCTCGCTGACCATTTGCAGCGATCTGGGTACGCGACAGCGTTGATCGGGAAGTGGCATCTTGGTGCGAGCGCCGCGTATCATCCGCTGTTGAGGGGATTCGACGAGTTCTATGGCTTTCTTCACGAAGGGCATTTCTATGTTCCGCCACCCTACCGCGGAGTGACAACCATGCTTCGGCGCCGGGCGTTGCCTGACGGAGGCCAGGGGCGATGGACGGGGCGTGACCTGATCCTGTCGACGCATATGGGAAACAGCGAGCCCGCCTACGATGCCGGCAATCCGCTGATTCGCGGCGGTCAACCGGTCGTCGAACCGGCATATCTGACGCGCGCCTTTGCACGAGAAGCGGTCGATTTTATTCATCGGCAGCGCGACCGGCCGTTCTTTCTGTATCTGGCGTTTAATGCGGTACACAGCCCTCTTCAGGCCGAAAACAAGGTGCTCGAGCGATTCAATCAAATCGACGACATGCATCGGAGAATATTTGCCGGCATGTTGAGCGGATTGGACGACGGCGTGGGGCAGGTTCTGGACGCCCTGCAGTCGGAGCAAATTGCCAATCGCACACTGGTCTTCTTCTTGAGCGACAACGGTGGTCCGACTCGTGAACTCACCTCCAGCAATCTGCCGTTGCGCGGCGGGAAAGGGGACATGTACGAGGGCGGTATTCGCATCCCCTTTCTCGTAAAATGGCCCGGTGTCATCCCGGCCGGCCGTGTCTATGAGAATCCGGTCATCTCGTTCGATATCCTGGCCACCGCGCTCGCGGCTGCCGGAGTCAAACGTCCCTCCTCACCCACGTTGGATGGGGTCGACCTGAGGCCTTTTCTGACCGGCCGTAACGCGACGAGACCGCATCGGGAACTCTTTTGGCGATCGGGTCGTCGGACGGCTGCCCGATCCGGTGACTGGAAATTGGTTCGTAATCCGCGAGGTGGGCGTGAGAAGACCGACTGGCAACTATACGATCTGGCTTCTGACATCAGTGAAACCCACGATCTCATCGATGCTCGACCAGATAGATTTGAGGAGCTCAAGGCGGTCTGGACACGTTTTGATCAACAAATGTCCGACCCGTTTTGGACTCCAGGAAGAAAGTGAACGGGCATTAAAGTTGTGCGTCCGCGATGTGCCCGGCGTAAGAGATCACGTCAGCCGACGATCGCCGTGGTTTCCTGGTGCCGCATTCCTCCAACCGTCGACCACCTTGTTCATTCGACCAGCCCTGTCAGGTCGGGTTCAAGATGCGTCGCCTGCTCCAGCATTCGCATCCACGTCAGCGACGTTCGCTTGCGCCCCGCCTCGCGCCCGAGAATACAGGCCAGGTTTGCATGAACGGCCGGCTCCACGGTGACATTGGAGCATTGGCCGCCAACGATCATTCGGTGAAACTGGGCGATGTTCTCTTTGGCACCCCACTGGTACAGGTCAGGTTTCTCGCCCCCTTCGTAGCGCCAGTCCGCCCCGCGCATCCAGGTGTGGCCGCCGTATCGTGTCTCCATGTATGATTGCCAACCGTAGACATCACAACCACAAAGGAATGGATGATAGTTCCGGAACTGGTCGCCCGAGTAATTCATCACCGCGCCGCCTGGAAACTCATACGTCAGAGAATAGGCATCCGTCGAATCACCCTGAGGGTCTCGACGACAGGTCACCGCCGTACCGACGGCCCGAACGGGATGTTCACCGACGATCCACAGGGCCGCGTCCATCGCGTGGATTCCAGCACAGACAATTCGGTCACCTCCAAGGCATACGTTCATCGTCCAGATCAAGTGATGCAGCCGGTCCTCCAAAGTCTCTGTCATCGGCGGATCGGGTCGACCCTCGTCGTCGTAGAAGCATCGCACGAAGGAGATCGTGTTCATCTTCCCGTCGCGGATGCGGTCGATGCACTCGAGCAGGTATGGATCGACGCGCATCTGAAAATCGACCAGGAATACGTGTTTCGTTTCGGTCGCCCGTTGTCCGAGCGCCTTTATCTTCAAGCATCCGGGGACGTCGATCGCGACCGGCTTGGCGACGTAAACATGACAATTGGCTTTGACCGCAGCCTCGGCGTGAATCGGAAAGAAATACGGCGGTGTTTCCAACGCAACCGCGTCCACTCCTGACGCTAATACCCGCTGATAACCCAGAAGGCCCGAAAAGGCTCTGTTCGGATCGACGTGCAGTTTCTGTGCGGAGCGCTGAACAACGTCGGGAAAGTAGTCGGCCAGCGCAGTAACTTCATAGCCGCCGTGAGCGTGAAACAGCGATGCAATCCAACTCCCACGGCCTCCCAGCCCGATGCAGCCGACTCTGATCTTCGAATTCGCACGCGAACCGCGAATCGACTGCGGCCGCACAATGGTTATGCCGCTCACCGTCGCACCGGCTGCCGCCGTCTGTAGGAACCGGCGACGAACCATGGCGCCCGGGGGGTTGGCGACCGAGTTTTGCTTTCTCATCGTTGCCTCGCGATCGATTCTTGCCACTTCCAAAATGAGCAGAAGCTGGTATGCACACAATGATCGTTGGCTCCCGCATCTCCTCCAGGGAGTCTACAATCCCCTAGTGCTTTGACAACTTTCAACGTTGGGGTTGGCCGTCGCGCAACTCGTGGT
>CAYNDU010000039.1:0-12668 GCA_964395615.1 uncultured Pirellulaceae bacterium
ATCGCGTATCTGCTGCTTCTTACAGAAGGTGCGGATGAAGCCGAAGTCGACGATATCGATCATCTCGGCAACCGCCGATTGAGAACGATTGACGAATTGGCCAGTGACGAGCTTAGGAAGGGTTTCTTGAAATTGCGGCGTACGGTGCAGGAACGGATGAGTTTGAAGGACGCGGAAGATATGACGCCGCGAAGTTTGATCAATCCGAAGAGCATCTCGGCGGCTATCGAGTACTTTTTCGGTCGAGGTGAATTGTCCCAGGTGGTCGACCAGACGAATCCCCTTTCCCAGCTCACCCATGAACGTCGACTTTCGGCTTTGGGACCGGGCGGTTTGAATCGGAAGCGGGCTGGATTCGAAGTTCGCGACGTCCATATTTCTCACTATGGTCGGATTTGCCCGATCGAGACCCCTGAAGGTACGAATATCGGCCTGATTTCCAGTCTGGCCATCTATGCGGGGGTCGACGAGTACGGATTCCTCGTGACACCGTATCGCAAGGTCAAGAGCGGAAAGCTGACGCAAGATGTCGTGTGGCTGCGAGCGGACGAAGAGACAGAAGCCTACGTTGCCCCGGCCGATACACAGGCCGTCAATGGAAAGTTGCAGGGAGGCGCCAATCTGGTGGCCCGGTTTCATGCCGACTTCGAGATCGTAGCGCCCGAAGATGTTGAATACATTGACATAGCGCCGAGCCAAATGGTGGGGATCTCCGCCGCCTTGATCCCGTTCCTCGAGCATGACGACGCGAACCGTGCACTGATGGGCTCCAACATGCAGCGGCAGGCAGTCCCGTTGCTGGTGACCGAACCGCCGATCGTGGCGACCGGCGTCGAAAAAGACGTTGCCCGTAACTCGGCGATGGTGATACGGGCCCGACGAGCGGGGCGGGTCACATTCTGCGACGCCAACCGAATCGATATCGGCAGCGACGTGTACGAGCTAGAGAAATTTGTCGGGCTGAATGAACGGACCTGCTTGAATCAGACTCCGATCGTCAAGCCGGGAGACAAAGTGGAAGCGGGCCAGGTCATCGCGGACGGGGCAGCTACCTTTCAGGGTGAGCTGGCGCTCGGACGCAACGTGCTGGTCGGGTTCATGTCGTTCGACGGGTACAACTACGAAGACGCGATTATCATCAGCGAGGACCTGGTCAAGCGGGACACCTACACGTCACTCCACATTGAAGAATTCGACGTCGAGATTCGTGAAACCAAACTCGGGCGTGAAGAATTCACTCGAGATATTCCGAACGTGAGCGAGAAGGCGCTCCGCAATCTGGATGAAAACGGAATCGTGCGTGTCGGAACCTATGTCCGCCCGGGCGATATTCTGGTCGGTAAGGTGTCGCCAAAGAGCAAGACGGAATTGACGCCGGAAGAGAAACTTCTGCATGCGATTTTTGGCCGAGCGGGGGAGGATGTCAAAAACGACTCACTCGACGTCCCTTCCGGAATTGAGGGGATCATTATCGACACGCAGCGATTCTCGCGGCGCATGAGCTTGAGCGATGAAGAACGAAAGGTCTTCGAAAAGGACCTGAAGGAGGTCGAGACCGAAGGGAATCAGCTGATTACACAGGTCTTTGCCGAGATGATTCGCGAATTGGAGGCGGCCGTCGGGCGAACTCTGACCGACGAAGACGACGTACCGCTGGCCGGTGACCAGGATCCCAAGTACGTCGCCGAGCGGGCTCAACAGTTCCGACTCCAGTCAGTCACTTCCAAGATGCGGAGCGAGGACAAGATTGCTGCCGCCGAAAAGATCTATCGAAGCCGTTGGTCTGAGGTAGAAGAAGCCATCGATCGTCGTGATCGCCGGCTCAATAGTATGAAGCGGGGCGACGAGCTGCGCAGCGGTGTGTTGCAGATGGTCAAAGTCTACATCGCTACAAAGCGAGTCATCTCGGTGGGTGACAAAATGGCCGGCCGGCACGGGAATAAAGGTGTCATTGCCAAGATCTTGCCGGTCGAGGATATGCCGTTCCTCGAAGATGGAACGTCGTTGGAAATCATGCTTAACCCTCTGGGCGTGCCAAGCCGTATGAATGTTGGGCAGATTCTCGAAACACACCTCGGCTGGGCCGGCGCCAAGCTGGGATTCCAGGCCGTCACGCCCGTGTTTGACGGGGCGACCGAGGGCGATATCAACGATTGTCTTCAGGAAGCCGGGCTGCCGCGACATGGCAAAGCCCAACTCTTCGACGGTCGTACCGGGCTGCCGCTCGAACAAGAGACGACCGTTGGCTATATCTACATGCTCAAACTGCACCACCTGGTGGATGACAAGGTTCATGCGCGAAGCACCGGACCCTACTCGTTAATCACGCAACAACCGCTCGGTGGCAAGGCCCGATTCGGTGGCCAGCGGTTCGGTGAAATGGAAGTCTGGGCGCTCGAAGCCTATGGAGCGGCCTATATCTTGCAGGAGTTGCTGACCGTCAAGAGCGACGACGTGGAAGGACGCACGAAGATCTATGAGTCGATGGTCAAAGGTGAGAATACGCTGGAGGCGGGGACGCCGGCCAGCTTTGATGTGCTAACCAACGAAATCCGTGGGCTGGCGCTCAATATGCAGTTGGAAAAGCGGCGAGTCTGATCGTAGCGACAGCCATTGGGTCCCGCCGCGATCGGATACGCTCGGCGGCCTCAGCGGCACGATTGCGGACGTGAGAGTACGGATAGAACCGAATTCGGACCCCTTTCAGGAGTACGGGCATATGACCATCGGCGAAAGCACCTATGATCGCATTAACGATTACGCGTCGGTCAAGATCAGCCTCGCTCGTCCTCACGACATTCGCAGCTGGTCGTTCGGGGAAGTCAAGAAGCCGGAGACGATCAACTATCGAACCTATCGGCCCGAAAAAGATGGGCTGTTCTGCGAGCGCATTTTCGGGCCGGAGAAGGACTGGGAATGCGCCTGCGGAAAATACCGCGGCATGAAGTACAAGGGTATGATCTGCGATCGATGCGGTGTCAAAGTGACCCACTCGCGCGTTCGACGAAAACGAATGGGCCACATCGAACTGGCCGCCCCGGTCGTCCATATCTGGTTCTTTAAGGCAATGCCCAGCCGGTTGGGTAATCTCCTGGCGATGAAGACGACCAGCCTGGAGAAAGTGATTTACTTCCAGGACTACGTGGTTGTGGATCCGGGTGCCACCGACCTGGAGAGACAGCAACTTTTAACCGAGGAAGAGTACCGGGCGGCTCGTGAGCAATTTGGTGAGGGCAGTTTTGAGGCCGATATGGGCGCCGAGGCCGTTCGGAAATTGCTTGCCGCCACCGACCTCGTCTCGCTCTCCGAGACCCTTCGAGCGGAACTCGGCGAGACTCGGTCAAAACAGAAGTCCAAAGATATTACGAATCGGCTGAAAATTGTCGAGGCGATCCGCGACAGCGATAACCACCCGGAGTGGATGGTCCTGGACGTTGTGCCTGTGATCCCACCCGATCTTCGACCCTTGGTCTTGCTCGATTCGGGGAACTTCGCCACCAGTGACTTGAACGATCTCTACCGTCGCATCATTAACCGCAACAACCGGTTGCGAAAACTGGTCGATTTGAACGCGCCGGAAGTGATTATCCGCAACGAAAAGCGCATGTTACAGCAATCGGTCGATGCGCTCTTCGACAACAATCGCTGCAAACGACCTGTGCTTGGCAGCAGCAATCGGCCGCTGAAGTCGTTGACCGACATGATCAAGGGGAAGCAAGGCCGTTTCCGCGAGAATCTGCTTGGAAAACGTGTTGATTACTCGGCGCGAAGCGTTATCGTTGTCGGACCGACCTTGAAGCTCCATCAATGCGGCCTGCCGAAGAAGATCGCGTTAGAACTGTATCAGCCGTTCATTATCCGCAAACTCAAGGAAATGGGCCATGCCGATACGATTAAGAGCGCGAAGAAGATGCTCGAGCGCAAGGACGAAGAGGTGTGGGACATTCTGGAGGCCGTGATCCAGAACCATCCGGTCATGCTCAATCGGGCACCGACCTTGCACCGCATGGGCATTCAGGCGTTCGAGCCGGTGCTGGTCGAAGGTAACGCGATTCATTTGCATCCGCTGGCATGCAAGGGCTTTAACGCCGACTTTGACGGCGACCAGATGGCCGTCCACCTGCCGCTGTCGATCGAGGCTCAGGTCGAAGCGCACACCTTGATGATGTCGACCAACAATATCTTCGCTCCGTCCAACGGACGTCCCATTATGAGTCCCTCCCAGGATACGGTGATGGGATGCAATTACATAACGCTCGACCTGCCGAGCCGAAAGGGCGAGGGGATGACGTTTGCCTCTCCCGACGAGACCGACCTGGCATACTCGTTGGGTGTGATCGACATGCACGCTCGAATTAAGGTCCGCTTGCCGGCCGACCGACGAGCTCGAATTGGCCAGGACAAGCACTCTGAACCAGGCGCGGTGATCGATACGACCTACGGACGCGTGATGTTCAACATGATGCTGCCCGTCGGTATGGACTTCTACAATATTCCCCTGCGAAGTGGCGACCTGGCGGCGGTGATTTCCGATTGCTACCAACGTCTGGGACGTCGGGATACGATCGACCTGCTTGATAATATGAACCAACTCGGGTTCCGTGAAAGTACCCGTAGCGGACTCTCCTTTGCAACCGATGACCTCGTAACGCCCTCCTCGAAGTTGAAGATTATTGCCGAGGCGGACAAGAAAGTCCTGAGGTTCAAAAAACTGTACGAACGGGGCGTGATCACCGAGATGGAACGTTATAACCAGGTGCTCGATGCCTGGACGCACGCCCGCGAAAAGATTACGTCCGAAATGATGGATGCCATGAAGGCAGATGACCGCGGTGATAATCGGTACGTCAACCCGGTGTTTCTGATGGCGAATTCCGGTGCTCGAGGCGGTGTCGAGCAAATCCGGCAACTGGCCGGTATGCGCGGCTTAATGGCCAAGCCGACCGGTGAGATTATTGAAACGCCGATCAAGGCAAATTTCCGCGAGGGTCTGTCGGTGCTCGAGTACTTCAGCTCGACACACGGTGCACGAAAAGGCCTGGCCGATACGGCACTCAAGACGGCCGATTCCGGCTACCTGACTCGAAAGCTGGCCGACGTCGCACAAAATGTCGTCGTGACGATTCATGATTGCGGTACAACCCAGGGGATTACGAAGGGGGTTGTCTACCGAGGAGAAAAAGTCGACGTCCGTCTGGCCGATGCGATTAAGGGACGTGTCAGCCGACAGAATATCGTGAACCCGGTGACCGACGAAGTCATCGTTCGCGAAAACGAACTCATTACGACCGAGGTCGGTCAGAGAATCGAAGAGCTTGGCCTGGAGAAGATTCAGGTTCGCTCGCCCATGACCTGTGATGCGGGACTCGGCGTTTGCCAATGTTGCTACGGTATGGATCTTTCGACCGGCAATATGGTTGAAGAGGGGATGGCCGTCGGGATTATTGCGGCTCAAAGTATCGGCGAACCGGGCACCCAACTTACGATGCGGACGTTTCATATCGGGGGGACCGTCAACACGAGCGTTGAAGAGAACGAAACGCGAGCCAAACGCGACGGCATCGTAAAGTTTATTCACATGCGTTCGGTGACCAATTCGGAAGGAAAGGATATTGTTCTGACGCGGTCGGGTGAAATTGCTCTGCTCGATCCGAAGGGTCGTGAATTGGACAAGAGCGAGGTGCCGACCGGTGCAGTTCTGATGGTCAAGGAAGATCAAGAAGTAAAAGCCGGTGATGTGCTCTGCCAATGGGACCCGCACAGTATCCCGATTCTGGCCGAAGTCAGCGGTCGAGTTCGCTACGAAGATATCGTCGAAGGCGAGACTTTGCGAGTCGAAAAGGATCAGGGCGGCTATGTCCGTCGAATGATCATGGATCTCAAGGGCGACTTGCACCCGCAGATCGTGTTGGAGGATGCCGAGGGCAAGCCGCTCGATGTCTATTACCTGCCCGAACGTGCTCATATTGAAGTCGATGAAGGCGAGTCCGTGAAGGCCGGATCCGTGATGGCCAAGACTCCCCGTGAGGCGTCGGGGGTTACTGATATCACCGGAGGTCTGCCGCGGGTCACCGAAATCTTTGAGGCGCGGCGACCGAAAGACCCTGCCGTGATCGCCGAAGTCGACGGCGAGGTTGAGATTCTGGGCGAGAAACGACGTGGTAAACGGTCGTTGATCGTGCGGAGTGAATCGGGGATCGAGCGTGAACACCTTGTCCCGCACGGTAAACGCTTCCTCGTTCACTCAGGTGATGTCGTCAAAGCCGGCCAGGCCCTGGTCGACGGCCCTCTCGTGCCACACGATATCCTTCGCGTTTCCGGTGAAGAAGCCGTGCAACAGTACCTGCTGCACGAAATTCAACAGGTCTATCGCAGCCAACGCGTTGAAATCAACGACAAGCATGTCGAGATCATCATCGCCCGTATGCTGCGAAAAGTCCGCATCGAAAACCCGGGTGATACTGACCTGCTGCCCGGGCTCGTACTCGACAAGTTCGATTACCGGCACGTAAATGAGAAACTGACCGGCTGTACCAAGATTTCGGAGAAGGGCGACAGCGATCTGGCCGAAAATACGATCGTCCCCAAGAACGTCTTCGAACAAGTCAACACGCAAATCGAAGCCCTGGGTGGGGCCGCCTCGAAAGGGTCACGCCCGAAACCGGCCGTTGCCAGTACCCAGTTGCTCGGGATTACCAAAGCCTCGGTACAGAGTTCCAGCTTCATTTCGGCCGCCAGTTTCCAGGAAACGACCAAAGTGCTCACCGAAGCTGCCTTGGCCGGCAAAGTCGATGAACTGGTTGGACTCAAAGAAAACGTGATTCTGGGGCATCTCATACCGGCCGGTACCGGGTTCCGTACCTATCACGATGCAGAAGTTCGGTACCGACCAGCCGTCTTGCAGTCGATGGCCGAAGAAAGAGACCAGGCCCTGGTCACCAGCTTCCCGCTACTCCAGGATGCCACCGACGGCGAGCAGGACGGCCAGCCCGCGCCGATCGATCCAGAAACTCCGGCTCCCGATTCGTCGGCGCCCGAAGTCGCGGCGCCCGAAGTCGCGGCGCCCGAAGTCGCGGCGCCCGAATTGGCGGCGCCCGATGCTCCGGCGGCCGACGCCGCCGATCCCAGTGCGGAATCCGGTGTCGAACAACCTCCGGCAGCCCCCGCTGGTCCGACAACCCTTGATGACCTTCTGGGTGGCCCCGACCAGCCGGGCAGTTCAGAATGATGGATTCGCGACCGGTCGATTTTCTCGGTCCACCTTGACAACCGTTGACCAGGCAGTAGGCTGAGTAGCTTGCTAAATTGAGCCACAGATACTATTGAGGCGTGTCAAACGAATGCCGACAATCAACCAATTGGTCCGTAAGCGACGCAAACAGAAACGCAAGTTTACCAAAGCGCCGGTCCTTGATCGCTGCCCCCAGAAGCAGGGGGTTTGTTTGCAGGTCAGGACCATGACGCCCAAGAAACCGAATTCTGCCTTGCGAAAGATCACCCGCGTGCGGTTGTCCAACGGCAAAGAAGTAACGGTCTATATTCCCGGCGAGGGGCATAATCTGCAGGACCACTCGATTGTCTTGGTTCGTGGGGGCCGAGTAAGGGACTTGCCCGGCGTTCGTTACCAGGTGGTTCGCGGCGCATTGGACGCGCTTGGGGTGGATGGTCGAAAGCAGTCGCGTAGTCGTTACGGAGCGAAGAAGTCCTGAGCCGACGGCGGCTTCCGCCGGAAGGGCGTGCGGGGGGCCGCCTCGAGCCCGCCGGTGATGTTTCGAGAATCGGAATTCGTGGCCCGATGGGCCAGTCTTGCTTGAGTGGAAAGAACTTATGGGTCGTATCACCGCCAGCCGGAAACAGCTTAAGCCAGATCCTCGATTTGATTCGATTCTGGCGAGTAAATTTGTTAATTGCCTGATGTGGGATGGCAAGAAGAGCGTGGCGCTGCGAATTTTTTATGACGCGCTCGAAGTCCTTGGGAAACGGGTCGCGGATAAAGAGCCGATTGAGGTCTTTACGCAGGCGATCGAGAACGTCAAGCCGCAGATCGAGGTTCGAAGTAAACGCGTCGGCGGTGCCGCCTATCAGGTCCCGATGCAGGTCAGTCGAGCTCGCCAGCAGTCGCTCGCGTTTCGCTGGCTCTTGCTGGCCGTGCGTGACAAAAAGGGCCGACCGACTCACATGAAACTGGCGGAAGAATTATTGGCTGCCTATAACCGCGAAGGGGCCGCCATGACCCGCAGGGAAAACGTGCATCGTATGGCCGAGGCCAACAAGGCCTTTGCCCACTTTGCCTGGTAACCGAGGAACCATGCAAGGGCCGTGCCCGAAGTGACTCTCGGCACGGCCCTTTTTATGCGCAGTCAGGCGCAGGACCCGCGACTCATGGTCCGTAAAATCGATCTGATCCGAAATATTGGAATCATCGCGCATATCGATGCCGGCAAGACGACGGTCACCGAGCGGATGCTCTTCCTCAGCGGCTCCAAGCATCGTGTCGGACGCGTGGATCTCGGAACGGCAGAAACCGATTGCGACGAAGAGGAACAAAACCGCGGAATCACCATCTACTCGGCATGCGTGACGTTCGACTGGGGTGACCACCACATTAACCTGCTCGACACACCCGGACACGTCGACTTCACCGCGGAAGTTGAGCGGTGTCTGCGCGTGCTCGACGGAGCCGTTGTGGTCTTCAGTGCTCGCGAGGGTGTGGAAGCTCAAAGTGAGACGGTCTGGCGGCAAGCGAACCGCTACAACGTCCCCCGCATCGCGTTCATTAATAAGATGGATCGCGAAGGTGCCAGTTTTTCGGACGTGTTCGATCAGATAGCCGGTCGGCTCGGTGCCAATCCCGTTGCCGTGAATATTCCCGTCGGTGTCGGGCCGGCGCACGGCGACGACGCATTTCGAGCGGTGATCGATCTGATCGAGATGAAGATGATCGAGTTCGACGCAGCGACCGATGGGCGCGACGTGCAGGAAGGGCCGATCCCCGACGCGTTGCTGGGCGAGGCCGAGATGTGGCGCGAGTCGCTGCTCGAAACACTTTACGGCTTTAGTAATGAGCTCATGCAGTTGGCGTTGGAAGAGCAGCCCATTCCCTCCGGGTTGATTCGGCAGGTCCTGCGTGAGGCCACCCTGCATCAGCAGGTTCAGCCGGTCCTCTGTGGGACGGCCCTGCATGGCATCGGACTCCAGCCGTTACTCGACGCTGTCGGCCTCTATCTGCCGAGCCCGGCCGATCGACCGGCTGTGGATGGGACGTTGCCGGGGGATGACGACCAGGTGGAATCCCGGAAGCCGACGGAAGATGAACCGTTTTGCGGACTGGTCTTTAAGATCCTGCCCGCCAAGACGGGTGACTTGTATTGGCTGCGCGTCTACTCCGGACAGTTAAAATCCAATTCGCGTGTCTATAACCCGTTGCGTGACAAGAAAGAAAATGTCTCGCAATTATGGCAGATTCACGCCACTCGGCGCGATCGAGATGGACAGGTCGATCGGGTCTCGACCGGCGACATCGTCGGTCTGATTGGGCCGAGGAACTCGATCACCGGCGATACGTTGTGCGACAGCAAACATCCCATTCTGCTGCCGTCGATCGAATTCGCCGAAACGGTCATCTCGATGGCCATCGAGCCGGAGAGTTCGGCCGAACGCAAGAAACTGGCCGATACGCTTGCGATGCTCAAACGACAAGACCCGACGTTTGACGCGCGCGAAAACGAGGACACGGGCCAGACCCTGATCGGCGGGATGGGCGAGTTGCATCTGGAGGTTATTAAGCATCGGCTGCTGCGAGAATTCCACTTGGATGTAAAAGTGCACAATCCTCGTGTCAGTTATCGTGAAACGATCTCCCAGGCAGCTCAGGTTACGGGCCAATGTAATCGGCAGTTGGCAGGGAAGCAGCTTTTCGCCGAGCTGACGTGTCGGTTCGAGCCGAACTCGGATGCTCGACAGAGCATTCAGGTGCTCAGCTTCTGTGCTCCGAATGAGGTCAACCCCGATTGGTTGGCGGCCGCGGTCGACGAGTTGAAGTTGTGCAGTCAGGGAGGGGGGCCCATTGGCAGTTTTCCGCTGGCCCAGTTGAAAATCACCGTCGTCTCCGCGCAGAGCCACCCTGAGAATTCCGACGAGGTGGCATTCCGCATGGCTGCCGCCCACGCATTTGAGCTGGGGCTCGCGTCCGGTGTCCCTGCCCTGCTCGAGCCGGTGATGAAACTCGACATCACGACTCCGGAGGCCTACCTGGGTGACATTGTGGGCGACTTGCAGCAGCGACGAGCGGTCATTTGTCGTACGGAGAACCGCGGAGCTGGTGTGCTGCTCGAAGCGCACGCACCGCTGCGTGAACTGTTCGGCTACGCCAATGCGATTCGCAGTCTCAGTCAGGGGCGGGCCGGTTGTTCCATGGAGCCGCTGCATTATGCACCGGCTCCGGCTGACGTCGCCCGCCAGTACGCGCTCTAGGCAGTCGGCATCGTGGTTGACGGAAAAAACTCGGGGCATGGGCAAAAAGTGGGTGTTGACGTGTTGAGCACGACGCACTAGACTCGTTGGTTTCCCTGCCGGACTGCTCGGCGGGCACCTTGACATTCCGGATCGACCCTCCGGTCGGGCTCTCGTGGCTCCGTCTTCGGTTCGCTGGCTCAGGTGGATCGATTTCTCTGGAAGCGGGAATTTGGCTGTCGGTCTTGCGACCGTCGTCGAACAGGTAGCACATTCGTTCAGGTTAGTGATTAGATCCGGGTGGCATTCAAGACCTGGTGGGGATGGTAACGTGGCAGCTCAGCATGAAGTCATTCGCATTCGAATGGAAGCGTATGACCATGGCATTCTGGATCAGAGTGCATTAGAGATCGTCGATACGGCCAAGCGCACGCATTCGGAGGTTCACGGTCCCATTCCGTTGCCGACGCGTATTGAACGCTATACGGTTCTGTCCGGGCCGCACGTCGATAAGAAAGCTCGGCAGCAATTTGAAGTGAGGACGCACAAGCGGCTTATCGATATCGTTCAGGCGACGGCCAAGACGATCGAGTCGTTGAACAAGTTGAGTTTGCCGGCTGGCGTGGATATTAAGATTAAGGCTTCTTCAAGGTAATCTCATACAGATTTCTTCCTCCGTAACTGGTAAGCAGACTATGGTATGGAAGCCTGGCGGGTAATTGGAGACGAGGCGTAACGCCGGTTCTCATGTTCCCGCGGGTACCTGACCGCAAAGGTGTAGAGCGATGGTTAAGGGATTACTCGGCCGTAAGGTCGGGATGACGCAGTTGTATGATGAGTCGGGCAAGGTGATCCCGGTAACGGTGATCGAGGCCGGCCCCTGCTGCGTGCTTCAGAAGCGAACGGTTGACCGCGACGGATACGAGGCGGTTCAGCTCGGCTTTCTGGATAAGAAGCGGCCGGCAACGGATCGGCGCCGCTCTCGCCGAAGTCAAGCTCGACGCAGTCAGCGCGGTCAGGTTACATCTAAGCTCAACAGCAAGCGATCGCGGCGCCGAATTGAGGCCGGGGTTGAGTTGCCGCCCAAGCCTGAGTGTGAGCCGAAGCAATTTATACGTGAATTGCGTGGGGCGACCGAAGGGGCGGAGGTCGGTCAAGAGTTTACGGTCGATCAGTTGGCTGACGTGAAATCGGTCGACGTAACCGGGACAAGCAAGGGTCGCGGGTATGCCGGCGTCATGAAGCGGCATAATTTTTCCGGTCAACGCGCTTCGCACGGCGTGAAGAAAGTGCACCGGCACGCGGGGGGGACCGGCATGAGTGCCTGGCCGAGTCGTCTTTTCAAGGGGCGGCGGATGTCGGGTCAGTACGGCAACGCCCGCGTGACCGTTCGTAACTTGCAGGTGGTTCGCGTTGAGACCGAGAAGAACCTGCTGCTCGTGCGCGGTGCGGTTCCGGGGCCCGTCGGCGGCTTCTTGGTGATTAACGAAACAAACAAGGTTGGTTAAATGACTCGCAGGTGGCGACGCCTGGCGAGTCTTTTTACTTTGGGTCGGTGATTATTATGACTACTTTGCCTGTCTACGACCGAACGGGAGCCGAAGTCGGATCGGTTGAAATCGATCCGGCCGTTCTGGCCCCTCGGATTAATAAGCAGTTGCTGCACGATGTCGTGGTGATGTATCAGGCGAATCGTCGGCAGGGTTCTGCAAAGACGAAATCGCGGGCCGAGGTGTCTGCGTCGACAAAGAAGTTGTTTCGCCAGAAGGGGACCGGAAACGCCCGAATGGGTTCTCGGTGCACGAATGTGCGTCGAGGTGGTGGGCATGGGTTTGCCAAGCGGCCTCGGGATTTTTCCTACCGATTGCCCCGAAAGGCGATTCGCGCCGCGACGCGCATGGCGATCGCTTCCAAGATTCGCGATCAGCAGCTGGTGGTTATTGATGAGCTTTCGTTTGACTCGCCGACGACCAAGGAGATGGCGTCCATTCTGAGTGCCCTGGGGTTGCGGGGGATCAGTACGCTGGTGGCCACGGATGGGACGGACGTCAATGTTTACAAGAGTGCTCGGAATATTCCCCGAGTCACTGTGTCGGCCGTGTCGGATCTGAATGCGTTGATCGTGCTTTCGCCCCGCCGATTGCTCGTGACACGAGCTGCCCTGGATGCGTTAGGAAAGAAGAAGTCGAATGGCGAGGCCGACGATGTTCAGGCTG
>CAYNDU010000039.1:12768-18483 GCA_964395615.1 uncultured Pirellulaceae bacterium
CGTGAGTCGGGTGGGTGAGGCCCGTAGGTGGGATCGCCCTCGCTTGGTAAGTCACGGGCAGATTGTAAGCAACAACATGGTGAGTTGACTCAATGGTACAGGCAACAGCCAAAGCAGCTGGTCGGTCGCAGGGTTCGAAGATCAAGTTAGAGCCGCACCAGGTGGTGCTTCGTCCGCTGGTGACTGAGAAGGGAATGCACCGCGCGACTCGGAATAATCAGTATTCCTTTGAGGTCAACCCATTGGCCGACAAGGACACGATTCGTGCGGCGGTCGAGTCGTTGTTTGACGTGAAAGTACTCAAGGTGAGAGTGCAGAACCGCAAGGGGAAGCCTCGTCGTTACCGATTTACGTACGGCCGCACGAAGAGCTGGAAGAAGGCTATTGTGACGCTCGATTCGGAGCATCGGATTGACTTCTTCTAAAGGGCGGTCCGGCAACGAAGGGGAAGGGCCGAATTGGCCCAGGGCGGTTGAGGCCGCGAGAGACAAGAACAACCAACGGCGTTAAGCCATCGAGATTGGATGTCATGGGTATACGACAATACAAGCCGACCTCGCCCGGCCGTCGCGGCGCGACGGTGAGTGATTTCGCCGAATTGACCAAGGGTGCCAAGCCGGAAAAATCACTGATGCGCCCGGTCCGCAAGACGGGTGGCCGCAACAATCAGGGGAAGATAACGGTTCGACACCGTGGTGGCGGTCACAAGCGAATGTATCGCGTGATTGACTTTCGCCGGGACAAGGACGGAGTCATCGCGCGGGTCGACTCGATTCAATACGATCCGAACCGTAGTGCGAGGATTGCCTTGTTGCACTATCGGGACGGCGAAAAGCGGTACATTCTGGCACCGGAAGGGCTGAAGGTTGACGCGCAGATTGAGAGTGGAGCCGACGCGCCGCCAACGGTTGGGAACTGTTTGCCGCTCAAGCAGGTCCCGCTCGGTACGACGATCCACAATGTTGAATTGTTACCCGGCCGTGGCGGATGCCTCTGTCGTAGTGCGGGAGCATCGGCAACACTGGTGGCCAGGGAGGCTGATTGGGCGCAGATCACGCTGCCAAGCGGCGAGATTCGCCGAGTCCCATCGAAGTGCCGGGCCACGATCGGCAAGGTTGGCAACACGGAACATATGGCCATTTGCCTGGGAAAGGCGGGTCGACAGCGGTGGATGGGGCGGCGACCGCACGTTCGTGGAACGGCCATGAATCCGGTCGACCATCCGCATGGTGGCGGTGAGGGCCGGACCAAGGGTGGGCGACACCCGGTCAGTCCGACCGGTCGACCGGCCAAGGGTGGATCGACGCGGCAGCGGCGCAAGCCGTCGAACGCAGCTATTGTACGACGACGAAGATCACGCCGTTATGGGCAACTCCGTTTGAAGTGACCATTTTGTGGTATGAGGATTATTTATGGGTAGGTCGCTCAAAAAAGGGCCATACGTCGACTTTAAGGTCTATCGCAAGGTTCAGCAGCAGCAGGAATCGGGTGGACACGATCCGATCAAGACGTGGGCTCGCGCCTGCACGATTGTGCCGGAGTTTGTCGGTGTGACATTTCTGGTGCACAACGGCAAGCAGCATCTAAAAGTGTTCGTGACGGAAGATATGGTGGGTCACAAGTTGGGCGAGTTTGCTCCGACGCGGACCTTCCGTGGTCACGGTGGTAAAGGTAAACGATAACCGACGAGGAAACGGTCATGGCCTTTCGGTCTTCCCATCGATTCGCACGTATCAGCGCGACGAAAGTGCGCCCGATGGCGGATCTGGTGCGCGGCAAGTTTGCCGACGAAGCACTCGATATTCTGCGTTACCAGCCGCAACGTGGCGCCAGGATGCTGGAAAAAGTCATTAAGAGCGCGCTCGGCAATGCCCAGGACCCGGACCAGAATGCGGGTCAGTCGATCAAGGTCGAGCACCTGATATTGACGGAAGCTCGCGTCGACAACGGTCCGATGTTCAAGCGGATTCGGCCGCGAGCTCGAGGTATGGCGTTTGTCATCCGCAAGCGGTTCTCCCACATTCATGTCGCCCTGGAAGATATTAGCGAGTTGTAAGCATGGGACAGAAAGTAAATCCGATCGGCTTTCGCACGGGCGTCGTGCTGGGATGGAAGAGTCGCTGGTATGCCTCCAAGCAGGAGTTTGCCGAACTGCTGCTCGAGGACCAGAAGATAAGACATTTTATCAAGAACCATCCGAAGAAGACGCAGTACCGCAATGCCGGCATTGATCGGATTGAGGTTGAAAGAACTCGGGACGAGGTCAAGGTGATTCTGTTCGTGGCACGGCCCGGCTTGATCATCGGGAAGAAGGGCCAGGAAGTCGAATTGCTGCAGGAAGAACTGCAGAACGCCATTGGTCGGCGAGTGAACTTGAAGATTGACGAAATCGGTCGGCCCGAGTTGCAGGCGCAACTGGTCGCCGAAGATGTCGCTCAGCAACTTTCAAAGCGTGCCAGTTTTCGTCGGACGATGAAACGGGCCATGGAACAGACGATGGACGCCGGTGCCAAGGGAATCAAGGTGCAACTGGCGGGCCGTCTGGGCGGAGCTGAAATGGCTCGCCGTGAAAAACAAATCTCCGGATCGATTCCGCTCAGCACGTTGCGAGCCGATATCGATTACGGATTTACCGAAGCCAAGACGGCCCAAGGGCATATTGGCGTTCAAGTGTGGATTAATCGAGGCCTTCACCAGGGAGACACATCCGATGGCGCTGATGCCGAAGCGAGTAAAGCATCGCAAAAGCCAAAGAGGTCGTATAAAAGGTAACGCGACCCGCGGGAATCGAGTGGTCTTTGGCGAGTTCGGTCTTCAGTCACTGCAGGCCGGTTGGGTCAAGGCGCAAACGATCGAAGCCGGCCGTATCGCCGCTCAACAGTACGTGCGCGGCGAAGGACGCCTTTATGTGCGCATGTTCCCCCACCGTTCCATTACCTCGACTCCGCTCGAGACTCGAATGGGCAAGGGAAAGGGTGAGCCTGAGCACTGGGTGGCTACGGTAAAGCCGGGTACGGTGATGTACGAATTGGGCGGTGTGACCGAGGAGCAGGCTCGCGTCTGTTTCGCTCGGCTGGCTCACAAAATGCCGATACGCGTTCGCTTCGTGCGGCGATTACCGGCATGACGGACGCGGTGGATACGATGCGACCTATCGACGGACCGGTCGAGTAAGCGGCCAAGGAACGAATCGACGACAACTTGTTGCCAGTGTACCGCGATGTCGACTGCGGCATTGCAGGTCGGGACGAAGAGAATATGAAGACAGATGAACTTCGGGAAATGAGCGACGAGCAGTTAAGGCTGACGCTTGACGAGACCGTTGAGCACTTGTTTCGCCTGCGCATTCAGGCTCAAACCGAACGTTTGGACGCGCCGAGCGAGTTGTTACGGCATCGCCGCCTGGTGGCCCGCATCAAGACACTATTGCGAGAACGAGAGATTAAGGCGGCCTCGGCCGCCGCGTCGAATTAGGTTGGCGAGTGTAAGGCAGACCTTGTGAGCCAGATTCCGTGTGGGCGAATCGGCTTGGGATGCCTTGCTCAGGCATCCCGACAGACTTGAGGAAAGACAGACAGCTATGCCAAAGAAAGTAGCCGTAGGGGTCGTTGCCAGCGACAAGATGGCCAAGACGCGCCGAGTGGAGATCTCGCGACTGGCGAAACACCCGAAATACGGTAAGTACATCCGTAGCAAGACGGTGTGTTACGTGCACGACGAGAATAACGAGTCGGGGCTGGGGGATACGGTGGAGATCATCGAGTCGCGACCTCGTTCGAAGACCAAACGATGGGACCTGGTGCGTGTGGTAGAGAAGAGCACGGCCGTCGACGTCGCGGCTCTGCGGGCCGCGGCCCGGCAGAGCGCCGCGGAAGAAGGGTAAGCAAGATGATTCAACAAGAGACACGTCTGGCGGTGGCCGATAATACGGGCGCCAAGGAAGTCATGTGCATCAAAGTGCTCGGCGGCTCCCGGCGACGGACGGCGAGTCTGGGTGACGTGATTGTCTGCAGTGTCAAGAGTGTGATTCCGGGCAGTGAGATTAAGAAGAAATCGGTTGTGCGGGCCGTGATCGTTCGTTGCAAGCAGCCGAACCGTCGAGCGGATGGGAGTTACATCCGGTTCGACAGTAACGCCGTGGTGATCCTGGATGCCGATAATAACCCCCGTGGCACGCGCATCTTCGGCGCTGTGGCTCGAGAATTGCGAGAGCGCCGGTTCATGAAGATCGTGAGCCTGGCCAACGAGGTCGTATGATGAAGATCAAGAAAAACGATGTAGTGGAAGTGATCGCCGGCGACGATCGGGGAGTGCGCGGAAAGGTGCTTAAGATCGATCACGGCGCCGGCAAGGTGGTGATCGAAGGCGTTAACCGCGTTTACAAACATGTGCGCAAGAGTCAGCGAAATCCGCAGGGAGGTCGGCTTTCGAAAGAAATGCCCGTCCGGATCTCCAACGTTCAGCTGGTGTGCGTCAAGTGCGGGGCGGCGGCCAGGCTCGGCGCGCGATATCTCGACAACGGTTCCAAGGAGCGTTTTTGCAAGCGATGTGGAGCCGGCAACGGCGAACTGAGCCCGGCTCGTGCCCGCTATGCCAAGGAGACTTGAGACCAGGCCCCGTACCGGGTTACCGCCGAACGGGAATTCGGCGACGATCGCATAACGTGAAACCGACCACGTACTGGGCGTGGTCCCGAATCGGCCCGGGGGCCGAAACTACGAAACGTACAAGACCATGACCTCTCGACTTAAAGAAAAATACGATCAGGAAGTCCTGCCCGCTCTGGCAGAAGCGTTGGGGCGCAAGAATCTCCTCGCCCTGCCTCGGCTGGACAAGGTGATCATTAATATGGGCGTCGGATCTGCGATCCAGGAAAAGAAACACCTGGAAATGGCGGTTTCCGCGCTGACGCAAATCGCCGGCCAAAAGCCGATCATTACCCACGCTCGAAAAGCAATCGCCGGGTTCCGGCTCCGTGAGGGTATGCCGATCGGCTGCAAAGTCACACTGCGGCGAGCGCGCATGTACGAGTTCCTCGATCGCCTGATTGCCCTCGCGCTGCCCCGGGTTCGGGACTTTCGAGGCGTGAGCCGAACGGCCTTTGATGGGCATGGAAATTACAGCCTCGGTCTGACCGAACAACTGGTCTTTCCCGAGCTGAATCCGGATAAGTTCCCCCGCGTCCAGGGGATGAATGTGACGTTGGTCACGACGACCGACAGTGATGATGAGGCGCGAGAGCTGTTGCGTTTGCTGGGCATGCCGTTCCAGCAGGAAGACGCTACCAGCGCGGCCTGATCCAGCACCCGGTCGCTGAGGATTGCGGTCGAGTGCTCCTGTTACCACCATGGGGAAAGAGAGTAGGTACTTCACGTGGCGAGCAAATCAAAGATTGCCAAGGCAAGCCGCCCGCCCAAGTTTTCAAGTCGCCTCGAGCGTCGTTGTAAACTTTGTGGCCGGCCCCGTTCGGTGTACAGAAAGTTTGGTATATGCCGCATTTGCTTTCGCAAACTGGCAGACCAGGGTGTGATTCCTGGCGTTCGCAAAGCTAGTTGGTAAAGGGATCCAGACCACCATGATGACCGATCCGATCGCCGATATGTTGACCCGCATTCGCAATGCGGTCTGTGTCGAACGGCCACATGTCGATATGCCACTGTCCAAAGTCAAACGCGGATTGGCCGATGTGCTCAAACGCGAAGGCTATATCTGGGA
>CAYNDU010000040.1:0-6375 GCA_964395615.1 uncultured Pirellulaceae bacterium
CGAGGGGCGGCGCGCCCCCACACCACCAGAACAAGGAACGGACCACTATGCCGTAATTAACACACACGTGGGTGTCAAAAAACAACGCCACGTCTCCCGTTGGGTCGGCGTGGCGTTTTGGTCTTTGATGCAAACGACCGTGTGATGCAACTTGTGGTCGCTGAGCCGGTCGCGTCGGCTAGTAGACGAACGTAAGGCCCACGTTGGGGCCATGATAGACGACTTCCCCGGCATGTTTGACCAGCGTCGGCCCGAAAACCAGATTCGAATCGTTGGTATCAAAGTTCTCCGATGCCAACGCGACGCCGGTGACCCAAATTGCGTTGTAGCCGGCATAGAATGTCCAGGCATTCGCAAAACGGTAATTCAGTTGCAGTGACAACTCGCCCACAAAGGAAGTTCGGTGCTGAGAGTCCGTGCCGGGAAAAGCGGTCGTCGCTCCGGCCGGATTCACAACCGTGTACGTACGGTTCATCCTGACCTGGTTGTCGAAGATACCGCCCTTCATTTCAAAATCGACCCATGCATGCCCCTGCAGGATGAACTGGTGGAGCATCCCCGCCTGGAACCCGATGAGTCGATTCGTGGTCTGAATGTCGACGTCGTTACTGCTCAGACCGGCTCCCGGCACACTGGACTGAGTGAAGTAGCCGAACCGTTCGCGAATATCCATGTAGCGTCCACCGATCAACAGCGACGTCTCATAAAGGCCCGGCTTCGAACTCAGCTTCTGCCTCAGGTTCAGCTCGCCATTGTTCAGTTTGGACTGGATTCGAATCGACGCGAACTCGTTGAAGTCCAAACCGACGACACCGGCCGGATTACCGAATGCCGAAAAGGGTGAGAAGAGGTTGCCGACCCCCGCCTGCGTATTCGCATCCAGGTTGTTCACCGCCGCGCTGGAGTCCCAGGAGTAGGACCCGAACCAGAGTCCTTCAAGTCGATACCAATTCCCGAGCGTCCGACCAATGAGGACGCGCAGCCCGGCGTCAAATTCGGTGCGAAAATCGGACGTTCCCAGCGCTACCGGACCAGCCGGCCCAATCGACGCGAAGGGCACCCCGTTGTCGGCATTTCGAAAGAGGGCCAACATCTCGGATCGAGCGTACCAGTGATGGCAGGCGCCGCGCGCACGCCCGCTGAGCGATACCCAATCATCCCATACGGTCGTCTCGGGCTCAAACGAACCAAGGTCGAGACTTCGTTCCGACGGTTCTCCGGCCTGAAAAGCGACTTCCGTGTATTCGGGGAAATGAGCCGGTTGCGGTGGCGCGGCAAAAGCATGAAACGTCAGGCTCATCACGCCCATCAGCACGAGTGGCAGTCCAATCCTGCGGACAGTCTTCTTCATCTTCGATACTCCATCCATGGTTCTGTCGCCAAAAACAGACGATGCCACAAACTGGTATCGACCGGGACAGTCACGAAGACAAGGAATGGATGCAGTTGCGGCGCAAGCTGTGCAGACGTTACAGATTACCGGACGCGAGCGAATGGGGGCGACATCCACAGATATCGCGGCACGGAAAAACCAGGCGCCCCTACCTATCCGCGAAGGGGACCCTCTTGCGACCGAATATCCTTCTACGCGACGCCACTCATCGAGACATCGCAGGGGGTGATCCTTCATCCGGCGACACGGCGGCAGTGAAGAGCCGCACAAATATCAGGTAAAAGACGCCGACTCCGATGATCGCGAATTGACTCAACCAGAAAATCAGCAGGGCGCGGGCCACTCCGTCGGTGAAACCGTACGAATGGAGACCGATCCCCAGTTCGTTCACACCGAACCAGGACCACGCGGTCACGATGTTCCCGGCCACGGCCAGCAGGGCCATGCCTCGTTCGCGAACCAGGTGAATCCATCGAGCGTGAAGGATCAACGCGGTCCATAGCACGATAATCAGGGCTCCATTTTCTTTCGGGTCCCATCCCCAGAAACGGCCCCATGAGTCGTCTGCCCAGAGTCCGCCGAGCACGGTTCCGACGAAACTCGTAAAGACGGCAAAGCACATGGTCCCATAGATCATTCCGGCGAGTGTCTTTTCCAACTCCGTCGGCGTTCGCCAATTGGACTTGGATCGCGCGCTTCCAAGGCCGGCGACCAGGTGACGCAGGAACAGATAGGCGATGTGGACCAGGCCCAGAAATCCGGCCAGGAAGGTCGCCGAATAGCCGAGCGTAACGGTCAACACATGCACGGTTAGCCAGAACTGCGTGTCGAGAACGGCTTGCAGCACCCGGATCGTATCTCCGTCGCCCGATAGAAAATGCGCCACGAGCAGCGTCCCTATTCCTGTCACCGCCGCGACAAAATTCCCGATACCGTATCGATACAAACTCTCCAGAACCAATCCTAGAATCACAGCGCCCCATCCGATGAAGATCGCCGATGAATAAAGATTGGTCACCGGCGCGTTCCCAGAAATGATGACCCGCCCGACCATCGCTCCAGAATGGACCAATAGGGTGACCATCACAAGCCAGAACGCCGAGCTGCGAATCGTATCGGACCAGCGTCGCGAACCGGCTGCAGTCATCCACCCGAATACGGTAAGCAGAAGGGCGAGGACGTAAAGCGGTATCAGTTGGTAGAACGGAGCAAAGTAATTGAAGTACTCTTCCAGGTGGATTCGTCGAGCGTCATAGCCGGCCGGTAGAATTGCATCGATCGAATCCTGATAAACGGCAACCGCCTGGTTGAACGAGGTTGCGTCCTGGTTGCGGTAGGCGTCGAGCACGTCGGTCAATTGCTGCAATGCGGCTGGCGGCGTCGTTTTCGCCATCTGCTCTTTCATGAACTCTCGATTTCTGGCCGTCGCGTAAACTAACCAGGGCTCCGACTCTGAATCGGTCGGCACGGCTCGAGGCGGCTGGCGGCCGGCGAGTGCTTTTTCCTTCAGCGGAATCTCCTTGGTCAGCAACGAGATCGTTCGGACGCGCTGGACGGCGGCTTCGGGGTCTTGGCTTGTTTCTTCTTTGGTCGGGAATTTCGGGATCGGCAACGGCCGAAACGAATCGACCAGCAACTGGTACCGGTTGATGCGTTGCTGCAAATCAAGCATTTTTCGTTGCTGAAACGTCCTCAACGCGGGAGCTTGAGCGGCAGCCAGGGCCACCTGCCGATGAAAGTCCTGGTACTTCGTCAAGATCTCCCGGAAGGCATAGCGATTTCCCTTACGTCGGTTCAGGCCCAGTGAGTCTAACACTTCATGACTGTCGATCCGGAACACCGGATGCGATTCGGCAACTTTGGTACGAGTCATCACATCAAGAAGCCAACGGACGGCTCCCTGCTTCTCGCCTTCTGCATCCGTAAACGTCTCGCGATTGGATATCATCCTCAGACTGGTCCGTGCCAGCGTGCCAAACGGTTTCGCGCGCCCTTCGAACATGACGGGCAGTTGAGCGAATTTCTCCAGCTGCATTTCCGAGGCTGGAGTGGCATCCGGCCGGGCCTTGCCGGCAATCCAAACGACTCCGAACAGGACGGCCGCCGCAGGCAGCCCGAGCCGAATCCAAACAGGCAACCGATCCTGTAACGGCGGCCGGCTCTCAGGAAGCTTCTCAGCACTCGCCGTGTCACTCGACCCGTTTACCACTTGGTGTTTTCGCAAAAAGCCGATCAGTACGACGAGGAAGTGGACGAGCATTCCCGTGGCGACAATCATGCAGGACACGTAGGGAATCATCCATCCAGTATTCTTGACAACCTGCAACACCGACATTTCTCGACCGTTCACGTCCGGCTGATAGCCGCTCTGGTAAAAAGTCTCGCCGGCGTACCGCAACGGATTGTTCATCCAGATCTTCGCCTCAAACTCGACCTTGCGGGTCGGGTCCTCGAGACGGATGACGGAGGCGTAGTTTCGGGCCATCTGAGTGCCGACGTAATCGTCTTTGCGAACATCGATCAGCGAAATCGTGTACGGCTTATAGTCACGTTCATAACGCAAACTGATGCGATAACTCCTGCCGTCAATCACCGCCAAATCGCCCATTGATCGCCCGGAGAAGAATTGCGAGTGGAGGTAAGTTCCAAGATCCTCGCCGTCACTCTTGCGCACGTAGCGCACATAGGCTGACGCCTGATCCGACCTGCCACGCTGGACACCGCCGGAAGGGGTGAGGGGTTCGACGATCAGCTGCTGCCCGAGGCCGGCGGTCGCCAGGTTCTTTTCGGCTGGCCGCAGAGCGCGAAGCTCTGAGTTTCGGAAGTACTTCACAACCAGCAATTTGAACGGGAAATCGGGAAGGTCGATCTCGGTACCATCGGCGTACTTGCTGAGCCGGCCGCGAGAAGACATTTCGATCCCGATGCCTCGTGCCTCGGGGCCCTTTCCTGCATCCGCCACGGCCAATTCCACGGCCCGGATGTCCTGGGCATACGTTGCCGTCCCACCTTCGACGATCGGCATCTGTTGTTCGGCAGCAAAGTACGTCACAAACAGCTCGCCGAACATCATCAAGCCGATGCCGCCATGCAACAAGGCCATACCTGCTTTCTGCTTGAACAGCAGCATACAGCCAATGAGCAGCGCGACGGCAGCCAGTTCACCCTGGATCAGCTGGTAGAGAATCCGAAGCGACGAGTTATTCAGAGCGAAGGACTCGCCACGAAAGAACATCCAGCCGGAAAGAACGGTCAACAATGCCGCGATGAGTCCGATGAACCAACGCTCGGCCTTTCGCCGGCGGTCCAGGAATTTGACCACGTACGCGAGGCCCGCCAGGGAAGCGGCCCATGAGACGACCAGTCCGACCTGCAAGATGCGCCAGACCATCGTCCAGCCCAGTAACGGCTCTCCCTGCAGACCGTTGCGGCTATGCCCCATGGCAATCACCAACCAGGTCACGCCGATTCCGATCAGCAACGCGGCCAGGCCGAGCACGAGGCGAGGCCCACGGACTTCCAAGCGGAATCGAACGACGTGTGCCGCGGTCAGGTTGACGACCAGCCCCAGTCCGATCAGCGCGCCTCCCGGGAAGGGGAATGTCTGTACGGCCCATTGATCCCACTGTGCCGTCGCCGCCCAGGGGAAGAACGAGGGAGGAAACATGACCTTGACGTCGACCCAGCAGATCCAAGCGCGGAAGTACTTGTCAATGACTTCCCACATGTCCATGTAATACTGCGCCAACGTGCCGACCAGAATCAACACGATCGCGAGGGCCAGGAGAACAATCGTAACCTGCAGAGACGAGAGCCAGCTCAAGCAGAGCGACGCCGGACCGGTCGAACCGGCGGTCTCCGTTGGCTGCTTCTGAACCCGTCTTTTTGCGCCGCCGCCCTCCGCACTGCCTCCGGTAGCCATACTTGGATCACTTATCAGGTTGGAATTTAATGGATCGAATAAATTGCTCTAACGAATCACGCTGAGCCTCGAGCAGCTCCGCGTTTCCAATCATTTTGACATACCACGACTTGCTGCCTCGAATCAGGATCAAACCGAAGATACCGGTACGCGGCTTGGCATCCTCGGCCGCCAGCAATTCGACGTAGTGACCGTCAATTCCGTCGACCGGAATCTTTTTGACCGTCTTGTCCAACACCTCCTGCGTCACGGATTCCAGTTTCAGTTGCTCTCGCCAGCGATTCACGTTCGGCAGCAAGTCGCCGGCTTTGGCCGACAAGTCGATGACGGTCACTTCGGCCTGAAGATCGTCCTTTGTGACGGTAAAGGCCGCTTTTCGCATGCCCCGAACTTCACCCGGTTTCCAGTTGGCGGGAGCTTTGTAGGTAAATGGTGCGATGGGTGGGATCGCAGGTCGGGTCGTCCCAGCGGGAGGCATTCCAGCGTGAGGCGTCCCAGCGGGAGGCGTTCCGGCGTGATTCGCCGGCATGCCGGAGCGCTTCGCCAGCTTGACCGACTTGACGAACTCGACAAATCTTTCACGCTCCTGGCGAGCCAATTCCGCGTTCCCCTTCATCGTCAGGAACCAAACCTTGTCCGGTCGCTTGGCCAACACGGCATAAATGGCACGTTGAGGCGGCTTGTCGGCAGGCGACTCGAGTTCGACCAGTTGTCCCTCAACACCCAGTGTCGAGACTTTCTTGACGCTCTTCTGAACCTCGTCCAGGGTGCTCGGCGGTAACTCCACCTGTTGACGCCACCGATTGACGTTGGACAACAAGTCGGCTGCTCCCAGGAACAGGTCGATGGCGGTGATTTCCAGTTTCTTTTCATCGGCACCAACGTGAAAGGAGGCCTTTCGCATTCCCGCGGCCGGGTCCTCCACCCAACCGTCAGGCTTCGCATAAGTAATGGCCGGAGCGGCCGGTGCCTGAGCGGTCGGTACGCCGCCCGGCTGGCCCTGAGCCTGCTTCATGGCATCGGCCAAGGGATCCTTCTTCGAGCCGCTTGAATCGGCCGT
>CAYNDU010000040.1:6475-15171 GCA_964395615.1 uncultured Pirellulaceae bacterium
TTGAATCGGCCGTCGAATCATAACGGCGAATGCCGTCTTCGTTCGAACAGGCCGGGAGCACCACGATCGGCAGGGCCAACAGCACGCTGATAAAGGCAGAACAGCAGGTACGCATTGGTCGGCGGTCAGTCATCAACTACGACTCCTTCAAATAACCATGTCGGGCGATCGCCGGCAGCGCCCACTGCCGGCTCCCACAATTTGGCCGTCATTATAGGGAAATCCTCGCTGCCGGACAGGTCGCTCATTTGCCAACATTTGCTACGGGTCGATGACGTCATGGCTGATCGCAGAAAACGAACTGATTGATCCGGTGCGTCCGTATGCCACCCCTGACATCGTTCCCAACTGTCGGTCGATGTTTCCGAAGAACATGTCGCCGGTCCCCCACTTCACATTGGCATTGACATCCATCCAGATATCCAGCCAGAAGATCACTCCTGAAAACTCCACGCCCATCGCCAATGATGGCACGTTGACACTGTCATCCTTGACCGCCACGAACGTCCCGTCGCCGCTTGTTCCCTTCTTGTCAATGGACAAGTTGAAGATCTCTCGGGGCGTCTGTACGGTCACTCGCCAATCGTCTTTCACAGGCGGAGGGACAGGGTCGGTAATCACCACCGTGAATTCTTTCAGCACTACGCGGCTCGTGCCGTCCGACACCGACAGGAAACCTGTAAACGTGCCGGCCGTCGTGTAGACATGGCTGGTCGTCGCCACGCCGCGGGCCGGAGTCAGCGGATCGGACCCGTCCCCGAAGAGCCATTCGAATGTCAGGTTGGCCAGGCCTCCATCGTCGGTTGTCGCTCCCGCATCGAAGGTGATCCGTTCACCGACCAACCCGCGATAGGGCCCACCCGGGTCAACCACCGGGACGCCCGACCACAGGTTTCCATGGCAACGGTAGCAGGATGGTGGATTGACGTTGGCAAACTGCAGGTTTCCATGAAGGGACGCTCCGTGGCAGACGCTACAATTTTCTATCGGGTTGAACCGATCGTCGCCATGGTGTCCTACCGGCGGCGCATCCGGATTGCTGAACGAAGTGTGACACGTGACACACGCGGGCGCCGCGCCGGCACCCTTCAGGTCACTCCCGTGGCATTCGGTACAGCTGAATGCATTTCCCCACGGCGCTTCGCGGCGAGGAATGTGGTGTGTCCCCAGTAGTTCAACGGGCGGTCGCTCGTCGTGGCAAGTAAAGCAGAGTCCGCCGCGCGGCGTCTTGTGAAGTAGATCCCGTCCGCTGCCATGCTGATTATGGCACGACGTGCACTGGACCTCGCCATTCTCCAACAGGTCCTCAGCGATCGTCCCTGCGGCCGGCAGACCGCTCGGCGCCGTATTCGGATCGTTCAGCGCACCATGAGCCAGGACCAGGAGATCACTGTAATCGAAGCTGACTGGATGATGCTGAGTCAGGTCGGTACCGAAAGTGGTGGCCGCCGTCAAGAAATTCTGCTGCCCGTCGCTCAACGTCCCGTGAAAATCATCGACGGCCAAATTGCCCTCGTGGCAACTCAAACATTCCTGGCTCTTGCCGTTTGGATCACCAATGGCCGACAGGGTCGTCCGGGAGACCGTGTAGTTCTGAGTCGGCGACAACGTATGATTCCAATCGGGTCCGTCATGACACGGAAAACAATAGGGCTTGTTCGCGGGCAGCCAGGGCTTTCCCGTAAAGTTGTGCCCATTCCATGCCGGATCGTGGCAGTGTGAGCAAGCGGTCGCAAACCCATCATCCAGATTCGGGCCATGGCACGTCGTGCAGCCACTGTTGTACGGGTCCAGGCCGCCCGGCATATGAGCGGCACCGCCGTGCATCTCGTTGTGACTTGCCGGAGGAGTTGCCTGGCTGGTATTACCCGACCAGATCTTGTCGTGACATTCATAGCACGATGGACCGAGTCCACCGAGCAGATCTCCGCCGTGACAATCGGTGCAATGGTTGGCGAACGGTTGATCGCGGCCCGGCACGTGGTGCCCGGACGCCGGCGCGTCGGGCGCGGCAAACGAATTGTGACAATTCGTGCACGCCGGCGCGTGGCCCTTGCCCATTAAGTCGACCCCGTGACAACTGGTGCAGTTCCCAACACCCCAGGGATCGTCGCGGCGAGGAATATGGTGATTGGCCGGCCCGGAGTCAAAATGGCACGTATTGCACAATTGAGCGCCGCGACCATAGATGGGCTTTTCCAGAAATCGCCCAAGCGTATTGCGATGAGGATCGTGGCACGTGGCACATTCGACCTTGCCCCCGCGCAGCAAGTCCTGGGCAATCGTGCCGCCCAGTCCGCTCGGTGTCGTTGCCGGATCATGCAAGGCTCCATCTGCGTTGGCCAATGCCGTGTCGAATGTGAAGCTGACCGGGTGATGAATGGTCAGATCCGTCCCAAACGCGACCTTTCCGGTCAGAAAGTACGAAGGAGGGCTGCTGGTCGAACCGCCGAAATCGTCAACGGCGACCGACCCGTCATGGCAACTCAGACAGCGATCCGACGGGTCTCCCGGCTGGCCGTAGTCGACCGCATCGAGGCCCGCGTGCAGGTCGTAGTTCAACGTCGAATAGGTGTGATTCCAGAGCATGCCGCCCATACCGCCATGGGCCGCATGACAGGGCAGGCAAATCTGACCGCCGGTCCAGGAGTACCCCGAGAGGTCATGGGGTGAACCACTGATCTGCCCCTGAGCTGTCGAGCCCGGTAGCAGGCACACCATCAGGGCCGTGCCAACCAGGCAAGTAACGGCCCACCGTTGGATCCCTGGTAACGGGGCGTCGATCACCCGTTTCGCGCCCGAATTGTTCAAAAAGTTGTTGCTCACGGTTCTCTTCCCAGCGCACCGCCCCGGCTGTTCACAAACGCATCGACCGACCCCACTCCATTACAAAATCTACGGCATGGCACTCCCTGAAAACGTACCGTATCCGCCCGGTCCACCGATCACGACTCCCGAGATACGACCCGAATCGCGATGAATGTTGCCGAAGAACACAGGTCCCGAATCCCACGCAATGTTTCCGGTTAACGGATCCATGACGATATCGATCCAGAAAACGACGCCCGTATACTCCATGCCAATCGCCAATGACGGCGGATTGACTCCGTCATACTTGATAATCACCAGAACGCCGGCGTGGTTCTCCATGGCAATCGTAAACCGGCTGGCCGGATTGGTCGTATTGATCACCCACGCATCCGATCCGGTCGGCGGAGCGCTGTTCGTAATCTCGACGTTAAACGGCGTCACCACCGGATCTCGAACGCCGTCACGAACGGTCAGCGTGGCCGAGTAATTTCCGGCAGCCGCATACGTGTGGTTTACCACCGGGATCGGGCTTGCCGGAGCCGGCGGGCTTCCGTCGCCGAAGTCCCAGGCGAACGTCAACCAATCGCCATCGGGATCCGTCGTACCGGATGCGTCCAACGTAATCGATTGGTTAACGGGCCCACGATAGGGTGCCCCGGCATCGACGTTGGGAGGCTGGTTCCCCAGCCACAGATCTCCATGGCAGTCATTGCACCCGGGCGTCGTAAGTGTACTGTAACTGGCTCCCTGCAGAGTTGCGCCGTGACACGACTGGCACTCGTTCGAGGGGTCGTAACGGTTGCCCCCGTGATGGCCGGTCGGCGGCGCATTCGGAGCCACGAAGTTGTTGTGGCACGACGTGCAGGCGCTCGCGCCTGCCAAACCGCCGTCGGTCGGCCCGCCCAGGTTGGCCCCATGACACGTGGTGCACCGGAACGCATCCCAAGGCGTGTCACGACCCGGTATGTGGTGCATGCCCGCCGGAGGCGTGGCTCGGTGACACGTGAAGCATAGTGTCGAAAAATCGGTCGACGTTCCTTTGACCAGGCCCAGATTATTGCCGATCGTGTGCACTTCATGACAGGTCGTGCATTGCACCTTGCCCTGCCGGAGCATGTCCATTTCGATCGTGTTTCCGAATCCGCTGTTGGTGATGCTCGGGTCATACAGTCCGCCGTGCAGTTCCGAGAGAATTGGTTCGAAAACGAAGCTGACCGGATGATGGACGGTCAAGTCAGAGCCGAATGCCGCCGTTCCGGATATAAACTCTGCGGGCGTGCCGCTAAGTGTTCCCACGAAGTCGTCAACGGCGACACTTCCTTCGTGGCAGTCCAGGCACTTGGCCGATACGCCGTCGGGATCCCCAATCAGAGCCAGTGTCGATGAACTGACCGTGTAGCCGCTGGTCGTGGTCGGCGTGTGATTCCAGTCGCCCCAAGTGTGACACGGTTGGCAGGCGCGGTCGTTCGGGTCAAGCCAACTGCGTTGCGAGAAGTCATGAGCGCCGGTTGGTGTGGAGTGGCACGTGTAGCAGGACGGTGCGAAACCATCATCCAGGTTTGGCCCGTGGCACTGCGTGCAGCCGTTGCCGATCGGATCCTCGAATCCGTTCCTGTGGTAGGCGACGCCCCCTTTCAACTCGGTATGATCACTGGGCGTGCCGCCACCGGCCCAGAGCGACTCGTGGCAGGTAAAGCAAGAGGGAGCGAAGCCGTTGTCCAGGTTCGATCCGTGGCAGGTCGTGCATCCGTTTGCGAGTGGCGTACCGAATCCCGGCTTATGCAGGGCCACTCCGCGTTTCAGAATCGTGTGATCGAGCGGCGGTTCGGCGTCGCGTGGCTGGCCGTTCCATTTCTGATCGTGGCACTGGTAACAGGAGGGCCCGAGACCACCACCCAGATCCGCCGCGTGGCAATCGGTGCAATGGTTCGCGTAGGCGTCGTCCAGCCCAGGCTTGTGCATGTAGCCGTGCTTGTCCTTCGTGTGGTCAGCCGGCGGAGCGGCATCTGCTGCGACGATGAGAAGCGACCAGACTCCGAAGCCGACAAGCAGCTGTCCTAAGAGCGGAAGCGTGCGTTTTCGATTCACTGTTTTGCACCGGATAACGAGTGAAGAAAGGTGTGCTTCTTGCAGACCGAAGAGAATGCAACGACTCTTGTTCCTAGCCTTCATTCTAGTCGCAATGAAAAGCCCTTGCCAGCAAATCGCACGTGTGCAATCACTGGCAAGGGCGTTGTTGTTCAAGCCATAGGCTTCGTATGCAATAGGCCGTTTATGCCCATCGCATCAACTTCGAAAACTACTGGCTTCCGACAGCACCGACAACACCACTGAAGGCGTTGATCGACGTCCCGGCGTAAACGACTCCAGACATCGTGCCCTTGGTTCGGTCGATGTTACCGAAGTACGTGTCGCCCACGCTCCAGCCGGTCACTTGCAAATCGACGTCCATCCAGAAGATCACTCCGGTGAACTCGATACCCATGGCCAGAGAGGTCGTGCCGCCGTCCTGCTTCACGGCAACAAACGTGCCGTCAGCAGCCGCGCCGGCCACACCCTTCTTGTCGATCGTCAAATCGAATCGACTCGACGTCGCGGGCACACTGATCGCCCAGATGTCTTCGGCCCCCGGCAACCCAGGCGGCACGTCGATGATGACCGAAAACGGCTTGACAACCGGCTCCGATACACCGTCGGTAACCGTCAGGTAACCCGTATACGTGTGCGGGTACGTGAGGTTCGAGTCGAAAGCGTAAGTATGAGCGGCAGTAGGCACACCAATGGCCGGAAATACCGGGGCCGTACCGTCACCAAAGACCCATTCGTACGACAGCGAGCTGGTGGTGTCGTTACCATTGGTGTCCTTGTCGGTCGTAAGACCGGCATCGAAACTGACGGCCTGATCGTAGTACCCGGTGTAGGGACCACCGGTGACAACCGAGGGAACGCCCGTATAGACGTTCGACCCGTGGCAACTTCCGTTGCAGGCCGGCGTGCTCAGGATGAGATTGTTGTTGTTATCCAGGAAGTCCTTACCCTGGAGGGTCGCTCCGTGACAATCGGCACAATTGGCCAGCGGATCATATCGATCGCCGCCGTGATGCCCGGTCGGCGGAGCATCGGGTGAGGCAAACGGCTGATGGCAATTCGCACAGAATCCGCCCGGGTCGCCCATCGTGGCCTGGTGACAGAGGGTGCACTTGAAGTCGCCGTTCGTCTGGCCTTCGCTATCGTTGCTCGGCCAGGGGTTATCACGACCCGGAATGTGGTGCTTACCCAAGATACCGGCCGCTTCGGTTTCACTGCCGCCCAGATGGCAGGTCATACAGAGGGGATAACCCTGGGCGAACAGTCCCTTCTGCGTACCGATGTTGTGCTGGTCATGGCACGACGTGCATTGCAATTCGCCGTCCTTCAGGTAGCCCGCAACCGAGTTCACGGAGCGCAACGCTTCATGTGCGTTTACCAGAAGCGTATCGTACGTGAAGCTGACGGGATGGTGGTTCGTCAGGTCCGTCCCAAGGCTATCGTTACCCGTTAACTTACCCTGGCCGGTATCGGGTGATCCGCCGTAATCGCCTCTATCGAGCGTGCCGTCATGGCAGCTGAGGCATTTGGCCGAGTCACCCGTCGGATCGCCAATCAGCGACAACGTGGTCGTGGTGACCGTGTACGTGGCACTGGACATGGTGTGATTCCAGTCCGGGCCGTTGTGGCACGGCAGACAACTGGGGGTAAAATCGTGCCCCCCCAGATTGAACTGCGCGAAACCGGTCGACGTCAGCCCGAACACGAGGGCCGCGGCCAACATGGTCCGCTTCCAATGAGTTAACATAGTCCTGCTCTCCCAATAAAATAACAGTGATGATTACCGGTCTCGCCGTGGTGCGAAACTCGATCCATGCCGAGCGGTGCGTGACGTGTAGATGTCACTGGCACTCGATGTCGGCGCCGGGCGGGACGACCCCGTGTCGCTATCCCCTGGTGTCGTTGGAGGGGTCGTCGGTGTCGTGGTTCCTCCATTGCCGCCACTGGATCCGCCTGTGGATCCGGAGCCGCCGGTTGTCCCCGAACCGCCGGATGATCCGCCACTGCCCGAGCCTGACGACGAGCCGCCGGTCCCCGATCCTCCGCCCCCAAATGGGTTGAGCGATCCGAGGTCCAGGCCGCCGAGCAGATCGGAAAGTGATCCGAGATCCTGGGCCGGAGTGGGTTGAGGAGTGGCAAACCAGACCGAATTGGTGTTGCCGAGAAAATTGAACGCGAGTCCCCAGATCGTGGAACTGCTCGCGTTTTCTGCTCCGAGAAAGAGTGAGCCAGTTGCGTCGAGCCATACCAGGTTACTGTCGAATCGGAAACCAAGTCCGAAGACGGACGGTCCATTATCGATGGACTCCTGGACCAGCAGCACTCCAAAGAACTCCTTGAATTCCACGGTCCCTTCGATGCCCAGGAATGGGAACTGCATCTGCCAAGCGTCGCCCGTCGGGAGCGGATTGCCACCCCCACCGCCGCCACCGCCGCCACCACCCCCACCACCGCCGCCGCCGCCGGCAGCTTGGATCTGGACGTCGATGTCGGCACTTTCGGACGGGTTCACGCCGTCAGACACACTCAACGTGGCAATAAACAGGCCGGCCGACTGGTAGGTGTGTGTGGCTGTGGCGATTGGACTCGCGCTGGTCGGCGCCGTTCCGTCACCGAAATCCCATTGATAGGTCAGCGAATCGCCGTCCGGATCCGTGGAACCAGAACCGTCAAGCGTCACGGCCTGACCCTCGGTACCCGAGTAGGGTCCTCCCGGATCGGCCGTCGGCGCCTGATTCAGGGCCCCGATCACCGCATCGGTTGTGACGATTACCGGATCATTACTCCCGTCGGTGACGGTCAGCGTTACGGTATAGGTGCCTGCATCCGCGTAGGTGTGCGTCGTCGTTGCATCCTGGCTGGGAAACTGGGGAGGCGACCCGTCGCCAAATGACCAGAGGTAAATCAACGGATCGCCGTCAGCATCGGTTGTGCCCGATGCATCAAACGCAACCGCCTGACCAGGAGCACCCGCATAGGGTCCGCCCGTGTCGACGTTGGGCGGACTGTTCCCGCCGCCGCCGCCGCCACCACCCCACAATTCTCCGTGGCACGTGGTGCAGGAAGGAGTTCCGATTCCCGGGTTTCCGGTCAGATCAGCGCCATGGCACAGGGTGCAATTATTCAGTGGATCGTCACGACCCGGCATGTGGTGTCCGGGCGGCGGCGGATCGGGATCGGAAAAGGGGTTGGTGTGGCAATCCGCACAGGCAGGCGTCCCTGGGATGCCGCCGGCCGCGGCACCACCCAAGGTCGGCCCATGGCAAAGCGTGCAGTTGGTCCAGGGTTGTTCACGCCCGGAACCGTCAAAGTGCATTTGATCCGTGGCCCAGACGGAAGGGGTTTGCAGAATACCGAAGGCGATTGCGGCAGCGAAAAGTGCACCGATAGTCGTTGCCGGCCGACTCGTTCTTGAGACTCTCATTGACTCAACTCTCCATTTCTTTTTCACGTGTCTTCACGTGCTGGGGGAAGGCGATCTTTGCCAGGGAATTCCCGTTCATCCATCGCGTAGGAAATTGCTGTTTCAGGGACGTCGATAATTCCATCTTGATCCGAGATTCAGAATCTCACACTGAACGCGTCCTCGCCCGTCATCCTCCCCATTCAGCGTTTCGCCACGAACACCCTTTTCTCCAGACCCGCACCCCCAGTGTCGACATTACCCATGCATTCGTAAATCGGGAAAAACAGAATAGCGACCTAGGTGATTTACCTACCCACTGTGGTTGGCGCCCGTTGGCGGCGAGGGCCTGCCCTTCGCCCGCTGCTCTTGAAAACTCGGTGTTTCCGTGCAA
>CAYNDU010000040.1:15271-18234 GCA_964395615.1 uncultured Pirellulaceae bacterium
CGGCGAGGGCCTGCCCTTCGCCCGCTGCTCTTGAAAACTCGGTGTTTCCGTGCAAATCTCCGGCCTCGATCGCCGCCTCGCGAGCTTGGCCGGACATGACGTATCTCAAACCCCCGGCCGGACGGTTACGACGATTGTCGGGATATCCGCAACCATTCACGCCGCGCGGGTGATGGAAAGGCTCTTCAAGTTGTTGGACGTACAATCGGCGAAAAAATGGTGGCGACATGGTCGGCCCAGCGCCCTCCGACCGCGACGGCGAAAGGAGAACGATCGTTGGCATGTGGACCATGACGCGTCCTGGCCGCCGATGGGCCGGCATGGTAGTTTAAAGTTCTTGGGCTACGGAGAAGCCGGCGACTGCAGGAGACGTTCAAAATGAACCGCGCGGACCATTCGACCGACGGGCACGATTCCGCCGACGGGCACGATCCACCGATGCTCGCTTCCGGCCCACTCGACGAGGCGGAGCCGTTTCGACACGTATCTCGGTCGTTCCTGCAGACGGTCGTGGATTCTTTTCCGCATTGCGTGATCGTCCTGGACCTGGAGTACCGGATCGTTATGGCCAACCGGGCGGCGCAGGAGCTGGGCGGCCAGGTGGATAACAAGGATTCGTGTCTGACGTGCTACCGCATGGCCCATCATCGCGAGACTCCGTGTGAAGGGACGGACGAACCGTGCCCGTTGAAGGAGGTTGTTCGCACGAGAGCTCCGGTCCGGGTCTACCACAAGCATCACGATGCGTCGGGTAAGCGAATCTACATGGCCATCGATGCCGCTCCGATTTTTGACGAATCAGGCGAGGTGGTTCAGGTCATCGAATCGTGTCGAGACGTAACCGAACGGACGCTTTGGCGGCGCGTCCTTCGAATCGGGAACCGGCACATGGAGATGCAACCGCTGCTCGACGATTTCTGCAGCGAGTTGGAAAACTATACAAAATGTGCGGTCGTCGGGATTCGGCTTCGCGACGACAACGGCGGCATCACTGCCTACGCCGGGCACTGCCCGTGCAATGGTCCAATCCAACCGAATGGCTCGAGGGAGTCAGACGCGGGTTATTGTCTCTGCCGTCAGATTCTGGAATGGGAAGAACAGTCCCGGCTGCAACCGGTCACCGAGGGCGGTTCCATTTACGTTTCCAACATCAGTGAGTATCTTGCGGCGTTGGGAAGTGTCTTCTCGGTCCTGTCGCAGGACGAAGAGAATGACTTGAGCCAGCGGCTGCGCGACTGCGGCTGCGAGTCTCTGGCAATCGTGCCGATCATCTTCCGCGGTCAAGTACTCGGCGTCCTGCACGTGGCCGACCCGAGACCCGATGTGATTCCGAAGCAATTGGTCGAATCGCTGGAAGAAATGTCGATGGAACTAGGAACGGCAATCCAGCGAGTGAGGGCCGAGGAGGAGCTTCGCTCGGCTCGTGACGGGCTTGAGGCACGCGTGGAAGAACGGACAGCCGAATTGACTCGGATTAACCGGGCCTTGCAGGACGAGATCCTGGAACGGACGCGTCTGGAACGAGAGATCATGCAGATCAGTGCCAAAGAGCAGCAGCGCATCGGCCAGGAATTGCACGATGAACTAGGCCAGGAGCTGACCGGACTCAGCTATCTGGCGCACAGCCTTTTTCGTAAGCTGCGTGACAAGGAACTACCCGAGAGCGAGAAGGCGGGCGAGTTGGCCCAGGGCATCCCTCGTGCCCTCGGCCAGGTCCGGAGCATTGTCAAGGGCCTGATCCCCATGGAAGTGACGGTCGCCGGCGTCGAGACGGCCCTGCTGATGTTGCTCAACGGGATCGAAAAACAAACAGGCATCAAATGCTCGCTCGACGGAACGGACGCCATATACGTTCCTGACGACTATTGTGCCGTGCAGTTCTATCGGATCACTCAGGAAGCAGTGAATAACGCGATCAAGCACGGAAAAGCGGATCAAATATCGGTCGTTATTCGAAGCGACGAACAGACGCTCCGAATTGAAATACGTGACAATGGGATCGGGATTTCAACCGACGCCCAGAAAGCAGCAGGATGCGGACTGCGGATCATGCGGTATCGTGCACGCGCCGTAGGTGGGAAGGTGGAGACGCAGCGGATGGCCCAGGGAGGCACCCTGGTCGCCTGCACCGTGCCACGAACCCGCTCGTCGCATGCCGTTGGAGAGGACAGCACCAGTGAACAGAGCTCAGAAATATCGGATCATGATCGTTGACGATCATCCGATCGTTCGGCGTGGATTGCGAGAGCTTATCGACACCGAATCGGATATGGAGGTCACCGGAGAGGCTGAAGGAGTTGAGGAAGCGCTCGCGGCACTCGACTCGGTTCGCCCCGACGTGGTCGTCGTCGACCTGGTCCTGAAGAGCGGTCATGGCCTGACCCTGATCGAGGACATACACGCTCGAAATAAACGCATTAAGATGCTCGTTTCCTCGATGCACGACGAGATGCTCTATGCCGAGCGGGCCCTTCGCTGCGGTGCCTCTGGTTATATCAGCAAACAGGAAGCGCCCGAGAAAATCATCGATGCACTGCGTGAGGTTTTGCGCGGAGAAATCTATGTCAGCGCTCCGGTCTCCGATCTGCTTCTTCATCGATTGACCGAAGGCCGAACACTCGATGAAGACCCAGTCTCCCGCCTGACGAACCGAGAGCTGGAAGTGTTTGAGTTGATTGGTAAAGGGCTGTCGATGAAGCAGATCGCTCGGCAACTAGGGATCAGCCAGAAAACAGTCGAAGCGCACCGAGATGGCATCAAGAACAAGCTGAATCTGGCCAACAGCGTCGAAGTGAATCGTCGTGCCACGTTGTGGGCCGCAGAGGGCCGCTGAAGACGCAGTGGCCTCCCCCTCCTAAACCGTCGCACGCATGCTCCTGCTTCTGCTCCTTCTTTTTAGGTGGACGTAATCAGCGCGATCTTGACGTTCGGGCGATTGGGATTCCCTGGTTGTTCTTCCAGGT
>CAYNDU010000041.1:0-18183 GCA_964395615.1 uncultured Pirellulaceae bacterium
ATCCGACGCCCCAGACCACGCCTCTGTGCGCGCGGAAGGGGGCGCCCCTCGCGCGTTGCGCGGTGTGCAGGGTATGCGCGCGAACACGAGCCGAGTTTCTGACTGGCAGGTACTACCCGCGGACTGGTGTTAGCGGTGTCAGTCGCGGGGAAGGGCGGCTGAATTTCGACGAGACAACGATTGCCGACCGGTTCAAGGCGGGTGGCTACTTCACCGGCTGCTTCGGTAAATGGCATAACGGAACACAACCTCCTTATCATCCGAACAACCGAGGGTTTGACGAATTCTATGGGTTCACGTCCGGCCATTGGGGCCACTACTTCAGTCCGCCCCTGGATCACAATGGTCAACGAGTTCGAGGCAATGGGTTTATCGTCGATGACTTCACTGACCACGCATTGGCTTTCATCGAAACCAATCGCGAACGGCCCTTCTTCTGCTACATCCCGTACAATACGCCCCATTCGCCGATGATGGTGCCCGACCGGTTCTACGCGAAGTTCGACGGTCAGAACCCAGAGTTACGGAATCGCGATCCGAAACGCGAGGACGTCATGATGACTCGTGCAGCTCTGGCAATGTGCGAGAACATCGATTGGAACGTGGGTCGGATCCTTGTGAAGCTTGACGAACTTGGGCTTCAGGACAACACGATTGTGATCTACTTCTCCGACAACGGGCCCAATTCGTACCGTTGGAATGGAGATATGAAAGGACGCAAGGGGTCGATCGACGAAGGAGGGGTGCGCTCGCCCTTCTTTATTCGGTGGCCGCAGAAGATCCGAGCGGGAAAGCACATTGCCCAGATCGCCGGTGCCATCGATCTGTTGCCCACCCTGACCGATCTCGTGGGATTGACGGCAGGGCGTAACGAGCGGAAACCGCTCGACGGCCGTTGCCTAAGCCCACTGTTGCTTGGCGAATCCGACGATTGGGAGCCGAGGTCGTTATTCTCCATCAAGAAGAATCAGGTCAGTGTGCGAACGCAGCGTTACCGACTCGACGCAAGCGGGAGGCTTTTCGATATCGAGTCCGACCCAGGGCAACGTGTTGACATTGCCGCGCGACATCCCGAATTGACGGCTCGGTTGGGACAGCAGGCGAAGGAGCATGCCGCAGAAATGCAGGCCCGTTTTCAGGCGAATGCAAACCGTCCTTTTACGGTCGGCTATGGCAGGTCCACGACATTGACGGCGCGGGACGGAGTCGGTCATGGCACTATCGAGCGCAGTTCGAAGGCGCCGAACAACTCGTTCTTCACGCACTGGACTCGAGCGGAAGATTTCATCACTTGGGACGTTGACGTTGGCCAGGCCGGTTCGTATGAGGCCGTTTTGTATTACACGTGTGCCGACGGAAACGAAGGGACGACGCTGCAACTGTCAACGACCGATGGCGGCTTGGCGCAAGCGGTCGTCCGCGAGGCCTTCGATCCGCCCCTGTACGATAAATCAAAAGAGCGAGTCTTGCCGTCACACTACTTTGTGAAAGATTTCAAATCGCTCCGGCTTGGATCCCTGCATCTGAACAAGGGACGAGGGACACTCAAACTCGGAGTGATCGATACCAAGGGTCCACAGGTCGTCGACGTGCAGTCACTTGATCTGCTGCTCAAATAGAATCGCCCGCCCCATGCTCTCGGCCCGATCATGATTCTCCCATGTCTTTGCGCCGATAGCGTCCGTGCAAAAGGAAGTACAATCCCGCATAGACGCGGCTGTCGACGAGCTTCCCGTTGGACTGAGCATGAGCAAGCCAGTCATGCGCGTCGTCAAGCGGCACCTCGTGAATTTCGATGTCTTCACTTTCGTCTCCGCCGCCTGCGGCTACTTTTTCCAATCCGGTGGCCAGGAACATCGTAATCACTTCGCTCGTCAATCCAGCACTTGACGCAACCACGGCTTGTTGTGTTAACGTTCTTGCCTGATACCCGGTTTCTTCCAGCAATTCGCGCCTTGCCGCCGCCTCGAGCGATTCGTCGGCGACCTCTTCGAGATCACCTGCCAGACCGGCCGGGAATTCGATCACGGTACTTTCCACGGGCGGCCGAAACTGCTCGATAAGTAGGACATTGTTCTCTGCCGTGCAGGCGACAATACAGACGACACCGCTGGCATTGATGCGTTCGACGTAAGACCATCCATCGCTCAGGACAAGACGAAGATATTTGGACTCGCCAATCGTGCGTCTTGGATTTGGCATGATCGTTCGTCATCCTCCGTGTAAGATATAACGATAAGTCTCGGGCCCGGTCGTTCCGCTGACCGAAGTGCGACGGCCATGTACGAGTGGTCGTAGCATCGGAAGATGCATTATACGGGTTTTGGCGTCCGCAAACTCCCGACTTGGTGTAAGCACGATGACGATTGATGTTCGAGCCCATAATCGGCAGGCATGGGACAAATTAGTGGAACAACGAAACCGGTGGACGGTGCCCGTAAGTGCAGACGATATTCGACGGGCCAGGCAAGGCGATTGGAACATCGTCCTGACGCCGATGACACCGGTCCCCAGGGACTGGTTTCCTGACCTGGAGATGACGGACGTGCTTTGCCTGGCTTCCGGCGGCGGACAACAAGGACCGGTACTTGCCGCCGCGGGGGCCCATGTGACCGTGTTAGATGCCTCGCCAGGGCAGCTCGCACGGGACAGACTGGTTGCCGAACGGGATGGTTTGGCATTGAACACGTGTGAAGGTGATATGGCCAGACTCGATCAGTTGTCCAATGATTCGTTCGATTTGATCTTCCATCCGTGTTCGAATTGCTTCGTGCCGGATATTCGACCGGTCTGGCGCGAGTGCTTTCGTGTTCTTCGCCCAGGTGGGGCCCTGCTGGCCGGATTTAGCAACCCCGTCCGCTTCATCTTCGACGACGAGCGGACCGAAAACGGCAGCCTGGAAGTTCGGCATTCGCTTCCGTACTCTGACCTTGAGGACCTGGATGAAGTCGACCTTAAGAACCTGATCCTGGACAAGGACCAGCCGTTGGTCTTCAGCCACACTTTAGAAGAGCAGATTGGCGGTCAACTGGCGGCCGGGTTCGTGATGACCGGTTTCTACGAGGATCGGTACGACAATGACGAGCAGGACCCGATTTCCAATTACATGGCGACATTCATGGCGACGAGGGCCGTGAAGCCAAAGGCTGGCGGGATCAAGCAATGAATGGTCCAATGGCAAGTGTTGCTGTAACCGTACGCAACCGGCCAAAGCTGGAGACGTATGTGATGAGAAGCCTTGTAACCGTGTTGCTCGCCCTGTGTCTGTTTCCGTCGCCACGAGCGGCGCTGTCCGACGTCGATCTGGTGACCGTGCCGACTCGCGAGGGCGTACAGCTTACGATCTATAACTCTGAAGATATCACGATGGTCCGCGAAACTCGGTTGTTGACCGTTAAGCAGGGGATTAACCGAATCCAATTCTCGTGGGCCAACACACTGATTGACCCAACAAGCATCGATTTTCGAATCCTCGATCATGGTCGCGACGTCACCCTGATCGACACCACTTTTCCGGCCGGGCGCAACGATGCCCTCCAGTGGAATATTCAGAGCGGAATGGCGGGGACAATCCCTGTCGAGATTCGCTACTTCACGAGTGGCATCACGTGGAAAGCCGATTATGTGGGCCTTGCCGACGGCGACGAAACGAAGTTGCATTTGACGGGATTTGTGCGCGTGCATAACCGTTCAGGAGAACAGTACGACAACGCCCAGGTGCGACTGGTCGTGGGCTCAATTAACCTCGTAGAGAAGATTGCTGATCTTGCAATGAGGGGTATGAAGGGGCTTCTTGGCAGTGTGGAAATCGAATCTCTCAAAGAACTGGATACTGTCATCCTGCGGGGAAAAAAACAGGATGTCGAGAAAATGCGTCGATTGTTATCGGCAATGGACCGGCTGGATCGAGATGGTGACGATGGAGCGGCTCAGCCCAAAAGAGTCGTCAAACAGGGGCTGTCGGAGTACTTCCTCTTCACGATCGACGGCCGCGAAGACATCGAAGACAAGCAGCCGAAGCGGCTGGTTTCGATGAAAGTCGCCGATGTGCCGCTCGAGTGCATTTACAAGCTGACCGACCGGGACAAAGGCGATGTCTTCACCAAGTACTATCGCTTCAAGAACGAGAAACTCAAGGACGACCAGGGCAAGGACAAGGACCTGCCGACCATGGAAAACCTTGGTCTCTCGCCGCTGCCGGACGGCACGGTTCGACTTTTCTCGGAATACTCCAACAAGGACCTCGCGTATGTCGGCGGAACATCGACCCGATATGTTCCGATCGGCGACCGCGTGGAAGTGAACGTCGGTCGCGACCACGATATCACGATCGTCCGTCACACCAAGGATCAGCAGATCGCCAATGTCATCGCACGGCAGTACAAGCGTCGGATCGATGACGAGTTTGTCATGTACTACGACCTCGTCGATTATGACGAGACGATTTACTACGAGGAAGAGATCGTGTCGGGCAAGCCGGTGGATATTAAAGTCGAGTTGGAACGTCGCTTCGGTGCGAACGTGGTGCTGTGGGCCGACGACGCTCAGCCCGCCGACTGGTCCTCGAATGAACCGGGTGCCTACGTGGATCTTCACCAGATCACCGGCCGAAAAGAGCGAGTCGACCAGAATCACGTAAAGTACTTTCTGAATCTGAAGCCGGGCGAGAAGCGACGGTTAAGTTATTCCGTGACGTATAAGCAGCGCCGAGTACAACCTGAATTGAATCAGGAGAGAAGGCGTGAGCCGTTGTAGGGAGCCGCGCCCCGACCTGGTACCGTTAATTGCCGTACAGCGATGGAGAGGTGAGACGATGAGACAAATGACGACTGCCGTTTTCGGCTTTCTTTTCGTTCTTCGGACCGGCATAGCCACGGCCGACGTCGACCTGGTGACCGTTCCCACTCGAGAGGGAGTGCAGCTAACGGTTTACAATTCGGAAGACATTACGATGGTACGCGAGCACCGGTTGCTCACGGTCAAACCGGGCATCAATCGCATCCAATTCACGTGGGCTGCCACGTTGATTGATCCTACGAGCATCGACTTTCGAATTCTGGATCAAGTCGACAAGGTTGACCTGGTCGACACGACCTTTCCGTCGGGTCGAAGCGACGCCTTGCAATGGAATGTCCGGAGCGAAGTGTCGGGAAAGATCCCCGTCGAAATCCGATATTTCACCAGCGGTATCACTTGGAGGGCCGATTACGTGGGAATCGCCAACAAGGACGAGACCAAGCTGAACATGACCGGCTACGTCCGAGTCTACAATAGCTCGGGCGAATTGTACGACAACGCCCAGACGCGGCTCGTCGTCGGCACCATCAACCTTGTCGAGAAAATTGCCGACCTGGCCACTCGTCCAGCGCCGAGTAAGCGCCCCGCTTCAAATGCGGCGCTCCCGCCGGCGGGTCTGGCGGGAAGGGCGCTGCCCAAGGCGGCCCTGACACTGGAGCGGGCGATCGAAGAGGCAGAGGAGGATGCCGGCGAAGAAAAGAAGGTCATCAAGCAGGGGCTATCCGAGTATTTCCTGTTTACGATCGAAGGACGTGAGAATATCAAGAACAACGAGCCGAAACGGCTGGTTTCGATGAGGGTGACTGAGGTTCCGTTGGAGTGCCTTTACAGATTGACGGACCGAGAAAAGGGCGACGTCTTTACCAAGTACTATCGGTTCAAGAACGAGAAACTGAAGGACGACCAGGGCAATGACAAGGACCTGCCGACCATGGAAAACCTTGGCCTGTCGCCTCTGCCGGACGGTTCGGTTCGACTCTACTCCGAGTACGCAAGCAAGGACCTCGCCTATGTCGGCGGGACAGTTACCAAATACGTTCCGATCGGCGACCGCGTGGAAGTGAACGTTGGCCGCGAACCGGATATAACCATCATCCGGCGCCAGAAAGATCAACAGATCGATAACGTCGTTGCTCGCCAGTACAAACGCAGAATCGACGACGAATTCGTGATGTACTACGATCTGATTGACTACGACGAGACGTTCTTCTTCGAAGAGGAAATCGTCTCGGGAAAACCCGTCGTTGCCAAAGCAGAGATTGAGCGACGATTCGACGCAAACGTGGTCCTTTGGGGAAGCGACGGCAAGCCGAATGATTGGAACTCCAACGAGGAAGGCGCTTATGTCGACCTACACGATGTCGAAGGACGCGTCGAACGAGTCGATCAAAACCACGTGAAGTACTTTCTGGACCTTGAACCCGGCGAGAAGCGGTTCATCCAGTACTCCGTAACCTATAAACGTCGCAAGATCGGACCGGAATTGAATCCGGAAAAGAAACGAGAGCCGCTATGAAACATATGACCGTTCATGAAAGCCCAACGGAAGACAGCCGCATACCACTGGTGGAGTTAAGAAGGGGGATTATCGTGAAAACGAGAGCTATTCCGTACGTAGTTGCCATTTGTCTGACGGTTGGGGCCGGCCCGATTCAGGCGCGGATCAAACTGACCACACTGCCGGAACGAGAGACTGTAAGGATCGATATCCAGAGCGGTCGGTTTACGCTGGTCGAAGAGGAGCGTACGGTCAATCTTCAAGGAGGGCGCAACCAGGTCGACTTTTCCTGGGCCAATATCAACATCGACAAAGACTCGATTGTCTTTCGCGTGATCAAATCGGATGGCGACGTGAACGTTCTGAATACAAACTATCCGCCAAATGAAAACGCACTGTATTGGACGGTGAGCGCTCAGAAGGCGGGACCCGCCGTCATTCGCATCTCCTACCTGATAGGTAACATGGCCGCGGGCCCCAGCTACCAGGGTATTGTCGAAAATGATGAAAAGAAGCTGCTGATGCAAGTGTACATGACGGTAACCAATACATCCGGCGAGAGTTTTGGCGAATGCACGGTGCAGCCCGGAGTGGGCAAGACGACCGTTCGCTATTTCAACAATGGTGAACGAAAACGAATGTTGGCGGCCAAGTTCGCCGACGTCCCGATCGAGAAACGCTATGTGTTTGATGCGGCAGTGGATCAAAAACGAACCCGTATGTACTACCGTCTGACTAACGACAAGAACCATAAAATGGGCGACTTCCCGCTGCCGTATGGCAAGGTGCGACTGTTCATTAAGGAGCCCTCGTCGGGTGGCGACGACGTACGGAGCCAGGCGTTCCTCGGCGAGGACTGGGCGCAATATACGCCAATGTTCGCTCCTCTGGATCTGTATGTGGGTGTTGCCCAAGACGTGAAAGTCGAGCGTTTCACGATGCAGCCGGAGGGGGGGCCGAAGAAGGTCCACGATGTCTTGACTTGTCAGCGTTTCACGTTGGACGGAAAGAAGTCGACGACGCAACCGAAGTTTCGCAACGAACGATCGCGATTCCGATACCGTCTGCAGAATTTCAAGACGGAGAAGGGAGATCCCATTACCGTGCCGCTGACGATCAAGGAGCATGTGGACGGCGAATGGATTATAGAAAGGGTCGTGCTAAAGGAGCTTGAAGGTGAGCGAAATGAACAGGTTGAAAAGGAGATCGCTCACGGCGATATGTTCACGATCAATCGAATCGACGTAAATAATGTCGAATTCCAAATGAACGTGCCGCCAACAACGATCGACAAGAAATACGATTTGTACGTCACGATTCTTCGGAAAAACCGAAGATATAAGTAGCGCGAATGCTAATGGACCTGCGCCGGCGAAAGTTGGAACGACGTGCCCGTTCCTCATAACGCCCATCCGGCAGACCTCGTTATCGCAACACGCCTCTGCGACGGTGCAAGGTTCGGTGTTTCCTGACGAAGTGGGCGCGACCGTGAGCGTTCGTGGATTCTTCATCGCCACGCGACGCCCCGCGGGCGTCGGCACGATCCTCGCATTCGCTTAGCTGAACAGCTTATTGCTTATTGCTTATTGCACCGAGGCAGGTTCCCAATGGAATCCAGCCGAGAGATGTGTCAAACGTTGTCGGATCGAGACGTTCTCATTTGCGAGGAGAGTGCGATGCACCGGGTAATGAGACTGGCGGTTCTTTCAGTGATTGGAACGCTGTTCATTGCGTTACCCCTTTCGGCCCAGGATAATCTGGTTGTCAATGGATCTTTTGCGGATGACGTGGATCGAAACGGAGAGCCTGATTCCTGGACGGTCTCCGGCGTGGACGGCATTCGACAGACGCTGGCGATCGAGACCGGTTCGCACGGGGCAACGTCTGCCAGGCTGACCTGCTCGAAGTTCGTGACGGGAACGCAGGCCAGTCACGCGATGGTATGTCAGGTCGGAAACGTGGCAGTCAAGGCGGGACAATGGTACCGGCTGTCCTGGCGATCCAAGGCACGCGACATGCGGATCAATGCCGTGCGCGTGGCTCTGTCCAACACGCGCTCATGGTCCAACGCCGGTCTGAGTGATTCGTTTCCCGTCGGCACCGGATGGCGCGACTATGAGCACGTGTTTCAGGCCGTCCAGGACCTTTCGGCCTCGGATAGCCGGTTGCAGTTCTGGTTCGCCAGTACCGGGACACTTTGGCTGGCCGATGTAAAGCTCGTGCCGGTCGCCGGCCTGCGATATGAGTACCATCCTCAGATCAGTACGTTGGCGGTCAAGAATTACATTCCCAACAGCAGTTTCGAGTGTGGCTCGGCCGGTTGGGGAAGTTACAGTCCCGAAATGAGTACGTGGGCCGGCAATGTGTTCCGCCTGATCGGTGAAATTGACGAGCAGACGGCGTACCACGGAAAACGGAGCATGCGAGTGGAGGTAGCGAAGGGAAAATCACCGGTATTCATGTGGGACTGGTTCGATCTTGTGGAGGACGAGATTCTCACGCCGCTCGTCGCTCATCGTGGCTGGGTTCCGTTGGAAAAGGGCAGCACTTACGTTGTCTCGTGTGCGCTCAAAGCCGACAAACCCAGCGTGGCCGCTCGCATCATGGTTCGTGAAGGAGAACGCAACCGAGAAAAAAAAATCCGAGTCGGCACGCGGTGGCAGCGATTTTCCATGACTTTCCAGCCGCGAGAGGAATTCGCCTGGATGGGCGTGGGGCCGGATCTGGCGAACGTAGAACATGATGCCGCCACCTTGTGGATCGATGCACTTCAGTTTGGGAAGATCGAAGCGGCAGCCGATTATGAACCGAGGTCCGAGATTGAAAGTCATATTCAGACAACGGTTGCCGGGAACACGTTCCTTGATCCGGAAGAAGGGCTTAGCATCCAAATCGTCGCCTGTAACGATACCGACAGTGACGCAGTCGTGCGCGGCACGCTCGAGATAACGGACTTCTTCGACCGGAGTGTTTTTGCTGAGGATGTGTCGGTTCCGGTCAAGGCGCTTGACAGTGCGGCCAAGCCTTTGAACGGACTGTTAAGAGGGCGCGCCGGATTCTTTCGAGTGGAATGGTCGCCGATCGGCACCCCGGCGTCGTCCCAGAACTTGCGCTGCATGGTCATCGAGCCTCATCGCGACGACGATTCCGTGTTTGGCATGAACCACGCTTACGGATGGCCCTTCCTGTTGCAGCGTGCCAAGAAAGCTGGGTTGACATGGTGGCGCGACTGGTCAGTGAAATGGCACGAGGTCGAGTCGGTAAAGGGCAAGTTCGACTTCTCGCGGACGGACTCGCAAATCGATCGAGTTGTTGATCAAGGACTGAATCTCGATGTCATGTTCCCGTTCCCGTCGTGCGATTGGTCAACGACGGCGGACATGGATGCCATCCGAAAGGTCGAATCGAACGCCTACCGCCACCAGGTCATGAAATATGCGTGCGCACCGAAAGACGAGCAGGATTTTCGTCATTACATTTCCCGAAGCGTGCGACAGTATCGCGACCGTATTCGGTACTTTCAGGTGTTCAACGAACCGGTCTACACGCACTACTCATTGCCACGGCGATTGGGATACCAGGTGTCAGATTACATTCGGTGGATGAACATTGCGGCGGACGCGATCCGAGCGGAACGGAGCGACGCCGTGATCGTGGGCGGGATGGGGATCTGGGCGTCCAGCAGTTGGACTCACGATTTTATCAAAGAAGGCGGTCTTGCCAAAATCGATATCCTCGACCTGCACAACTATCCCGTGACGGCTGATCCTGAGAGTTTCGAGCCGGATCTGGCCGAATTGTCACAGCTAATGAAAGAGCGCGGCGAGAGCCGGCCGATGTGGCTGACCGAGTACGGATGCTATGCCGATGACGATCCGTACCGGACCCCACAGAAGGTGGGAGATTCTGCGATGAGCAAGAGCGTATGGCCGAGTGAACGCGAGGCGTCCGAGGCGCTGGTGCAATCCGCAGCGGTGTTCTGCACACATGGCTTGCGAAAGATCTTCCTGCATGCCGGCACGTGTGGACCGATCAACGGGTCGAGCGCCGGCGGCGTGTTTTTTGAGTACGGCGGGACACCCCGAAAAATGCTCCCTGCCGTGAGTGCCTTTTCGCGTCTGATCGACGCGGATTTCGAACCGGTCGAGATAGGGCCGCAACCGGCCGGAATGCGTGTCTACGTGTTTAACGTGAAACGAGGTGTCGTCGCCATCGCCTGGACGCGCGAGGATCGTCCCGTGCTCATCGAGGCTAACGATGAAATCACTCCGTTGGATATCATGGGAAACGCGATCCGTGAGCGTGCAGTCGAATTGACGGCTACCCCCGTCTACTTCCTTACCAACACGTTGACTCCAAGTCAGCTCAAGAGATTCCTGTCACACGGCAAGTGACGATCGGAGTTACTGCCGTTCCGGGTGAGCTGTACGATGTCTTGGAGTCCTGACCCAAAAGGCAAATGCGCGCCTGGGAAATCTCGTTCAATATTCGTTGCGAATGATCGGCATTCGGTCCGTTCTGGAACGACCGAACGTGGGCCATCTGTCGATCGGCTGCACTCTCGATTACGTCGCGATCCGACTCAAAGTCTGCGACACCGAGTAGTCGGTAATGATTGGCCGGTTGCTGTTCCGGCGGGATTCCGAGCCACTTATGATAGGGATCAAAGGTCATGGCGAGTTGCGGTAGTTGTCGAGTCGTCGCCCCGGACGTTCTTTACGATAGATTAGCAGCCCGTTCCTTGGTTCGGCAGTATGGCTGGCCCTCGATAACTGGACTTCGTCTAATCGCGTGGTGCTGTCTGAAACGCGTCGAGTGAAGTGCTCTTACGTTCGTTTTGGTCTTTTGCACCGGCCGGCTTGGGTTTGCCCTTTCTTTTCCTCTCCGGTTCAGGTGGGAACAGTTCTTTCTGTGCCAGAATGGTAATGTAGTGATACGTGCCCGGCATCAACTCCACCCGTACCGGGACCCATCCTGCATCCTCGGCCTGGCAAACGAGTCGGCCCAGACGCGTGCCATGTGTGCCGGATCCTAATCCAAAGTCTGTGTACTTCTCGATGATGACGATACGTCCGGTTGGCTTGACGACCGAGTGCAGATGTTTGAGATAGTCGACCTGGCCATCCGCATTCAGATGGTGATAGCTTTGCGAAAAGAAGACGATGTCGCACGAGTTGTCAGGCAAGCCCGTGCCATCGAGTTCCATCAGGTAGGGGTGGACGTTAGGTGTATCGGCAAACCGCTTTTTCATCTGTTCGACCATTTTCTTGACGACTTCCCCGGCGTGAATGATTCCCGACTCGCCAACAGCTTGGGCAAAGTGTTCGGACCACCATCCGTCACCGGCGCCAATGTCGGCGACAACATCACCCGGTTGCAAGTCAAGCTCTTTGAGGATGTAGTCGCTTTTGGATCGGTAGGGATAAGACTTGTCACCCTGCCGGCGGTGCTGGGCCGAGTCCGTAATGCGAGTGCTGTGAAATGTCTGGGAATAGGCGGTGGGTGGAGTGTTTGCAAGGAGTGTTGCGAACGTAAGCACGGTCAGCAAGGTCCGTATGCGATTCATGGTGGGACTCCCTATGTCACGGGTAATAGCTGCCGGCAGGACGATTTATGATCGATCCGCCTTGGGGCATGTCATTCGACGACGGGCGGGCGAGAAAACTAACCATGTTCTACTACACAGCCACACGCAATGCGAGATCTCAAGTAAATGTGGCGACATGAAAGTGGAGGCGTGTTGCCGGGCGGGTTCCGTTGGACATGGCCTCTAACCTTGAATAGGGGACAACCTCATTCCACGTTCTCGCGGGCTCCAACCGCACGACCTATCGACTTGCTTTCAGGGGAGGTGTTAGCATGTGTCGGTCGGCCAATTCCGTGATGATACTCCCGTTCGTCGAGGAAAAGCAAGCGACGGCCGGGACCAGCAGCACGGGGGAATGTCAGAGAACGTAGAACCCCATAGAGGCAGGCAAAAACACCGTGATCGAAGTGTGGCATACCGGTTTGCGAAACGATTGGCAAACGGCAATACTAAGTGGGCGCCGAAGACGATACACGATTCCCTCAGGTGGACGCGATGCGTCCTCCCTTATGGCTCAGACCGAACACCAAGATACCGGCCCCCCAGAGTACTCCTATTCAAAGGAACGGATCATGATTCGTACGATGGTTTGGCTCTTCACGTGCACACTCGCGACAATGGCCAGTGGTGCGACGTTCAACAGTGACTTCAAGAATACGGTGGATCGCGTCTGGATCGGCGCGGATTACTGGGCTAATCCGATGGAAGACTGGTCGATCGCAGAGGGTCGGCTGGAGTGTCGCGGGGGCGGCAATCGCAACGTGGCCCTGCTCACTCGCCTGGTTACCGGTGAGGGAGCATTCAGAATGGCCGTTACGTGCAGTCCGCTTTCAGAAAGCCGGGCCGCGGGTACTGTTGGATTCCGCATCGGTATCCGCGACGAAGTCGAGGACTATCGTGCGGCAGCTTTGCGCGGCAAAGGCCTTGATGTCGGCATCGACACGGGGACCAACACGCTGTTTATTGGGAAACAGTCCGACGGAAAACTTCCTGACTCGGCGAGCGATACCGATTGGACGCTCGTTCTGACGGGCACGCCGAAAGGCGACAGGGTGAAGCTGGTCCTGTCCTGCCTGGACAGTAATGGTAAACTCCAAAACAGCATGGACGTGACCGTTCCGTTGGACGACGTTCGTGGTCTTGTCGCCCTGGTCAACAACCATAAGACCTCCGGAAAGGCCGCGTACGGGTTTTCCGGCTGGAATCTGAGTGGATCGGGAGTCGCGTCGCATGAAGACCGAAGTTGGGGGCCGATTCTCTGGACGATGCACACCGTGAGCCACACTCTTTCAGATGATGGCACGGTTCTCAAGCTGACGGCGCAACTGGTACCGGATGGCCGGGCCGGCCGGAAGGTCGCCACGTTGAGTCTCGACTCACTCGATCAGCCGATCACGGCCAAAGTCGATCCACTGGCTTGTACCGCCACTTTTCGTGTCCCCAAGTGGGACGCGAAGCGAGCATCAAAGTTCACGGTTCGGTACGGTTCGGCAAGCTATGACGGTACGATCCGATCTGAACCAGATGGGCGGCCTCTTCGCGTGGCCGGTTTCACGGGCAACCAGGACTATCTGTTCCCGAATAGTCGAGTGGCACGCAACGTTGCAGCGCAGGACCCGGATGTGCTGTTTTTCTCGGGCGATCAAATTTACGAAAGCGTCGGTGGATATGGCATCGTACGAGCACCGACCGACACGGCCGATGAAGCGACGATCCGCCGGGCGACGCTTAACTACTTGCGCAAATGGTACCTGCTGGGTTGGGCCTTTGGCGACCTGATGCGTGATCGGCCAACGATCTGCTTGCCTGACGATCATGACGTCTACCAAGGCAATGTGTGGGGGCAGGGCGGAATGAATCCGCACGGCATGAACAATCACGCAAAAGGGGGATTCGCACAGCACCCGGCGTTTGTCAATGCCGTTGTCCGAACTCAATGTGCGCATCATCCCGATCTTCCCGACCCCGAACCGATGGGGCAGGGCATTGACGTATTTTTTGCCCCGATGCTGTACGGGCGCGTGAGTTTCGCAGTGATCGAGGACCGCTACTTCAAGAGTGGGCCGGAAGACAAGGTCAACACGTGGAAAGGGCGGCCGGACCACGTGAAGGACGTGAACTACGATGTGGCTCGACTCGACAAACCGGGCCTCCAATTGTTGGGAGAACGGCAGGAGAAGTTTCTCGAGAAGTGGGTCGGCGATTGGCGCGGATCCGATTTCAAGTGCGTGCTCAGCCAGACGATTTTCTGCAATTTGGCCAACTACCACGGCGGAGGGCGGACCTTCATCTTTGCCGACCTGGACTCCAACGGCTGGCCGCAAACAGCTCGTAATAACGCGTTGCGCATCATGCGAAAGGGCTTTGCATTTCACTACGCCGGCGATCAGCACTTGCCCTCAATCACTCAAAACGGAATCGACACCTGGGGGGACGCGGGATTTGCATTTTGTGTACCATCGATCGCGGCCGGATATCCTCGATCCTGGCTGCCGGACAAGGAAGGGCGGCCCGTACGAAATCGTCCGGTCGGCGGATTGCCGAACACGGGTGAGTATCGCGACGGCCTGGGAAACTACGTCACGGTATTCGGCGTAGGCAATCCCGCTGACAAGAACCGGCGTGGGAGAGAAAATACGGCGCACGACAAGAGTTCAGGGCACGGACTCGTCGTTTTCAATTCGGCGGATCTTACGATCACGATGGAATGCTATCGCGTTCAGATCGATCTCGACAAGAGTCGGCCGTCCGATCAGTTTTCTGGCTGGCCCAAGACGATCAAGTTAGTAGACAACCGCGGGCAAGCGATCGCGGCGCATTTGCCGCCAATGACCGCGCCGGCCGGCGTGACGCGTCCAGTGTTGAGAGTGTCGGACTCCGATTCGGGTGAGCTGATTTACGCCTTACGATTGGGCCAGCCGAACATTCGACCGTGGGTTTATGGAAACGGTAAATATACCGTCGAGCTCGGCGATCCCGATACCGATCAATGGACGGTCGCTAAGGTCGTAACCGAGGCAAAGTAGATGCGTAACCGTTCGCAGACCGCGTCACATGTCGGACGGTCGTCGTTGTCGGAGCCGTTTTCCCACTTCTCTCAACGTCGCGACATCGTGCGGGTGAATCGACCCGTCGGGAAGCGGCCCGGTGTTCAGTAACAGATTTGCCGGCATCTGTCCGGCGTGCTTCAGCATCTCCATTATCTCGTCGGGCCCACGGTGGTTTCCTTCATCAGCGCTGTCGTAGCCCCAAGAATAGCCCTGCATGGTATTGCAGATCTCCAGCGGCTTGGTTGGCGTGCCTTGCCAATGGCGCTCGGGCGCCATGAAGTCTTCGGTACCGAGCAGGCCCTGCTTGTAGGACACGAGCACCTGAGGCTGCAGGCTGTGAATATGATCGTAAAGCGCCTGCGTCTTCAGTACGTCCACGAATTTTCGAGCGGTACCGATGCCGTCGAGCCAGATCGCGGCGATTGGGCCGTAGCTGGTGAGGAGCTCCGTGATCTGGGCAGTCATGAAGTCGACATACTTTTGAAAATCCACGTCCTTCGTGTCCTTGTCGCGCGCCATGCTCCCGGGCGCTTGCGGGTGTCGCCAGTCCCTGCCATGCGAGTAATAGAGGCATAGGCCCAGGCGTTTCTTTCGACAATTCTCGGCCAGTTCGGCCACCAGGTCTCGCTCGGCCGCGCTGTTAGTGGAACGGTAATCACTCACGTGAGTGTCCCACAGGCAGAAACTGTCGTGATGGCGAGTCGTAATGTTGACGTACTTCATTCCCGCGTCGAGTGCCAGGTCGGTGATGAAATCGGCATCGAACTTGCTGGCAGTGAATTGCCTGGTCAGTTTTTCGTATTCGGCGAGCGAGATGGGAGTTCGAAACAGGACCCATTCTGCCGGCTTGGAGTGCTTACCCTTGTAGTGCCCCTTCAGCAGACTGTACAGACCATAGTGCAGGAACAGCCCGAACTTCGCTTCCTTGAACCATGCCAACGCAGCTTGCCGAGGGTTTTCGGCGAAGAGCTCTTCGTAACCTCTCAAGTATGAGGGCACATCCGGCTTGGGCTTGGCGAAGGCAATCGAGCCGGAAGTGATCATCCCTCCGCACGCGATACCTGACTGAACGAATTGTCGTCGATTAATCATTACGTTCTTTCGTTGATGTTGAGCGAGACGTGTCATGCAAGCCAATCTCGGATACGTCGATTGGGACAAAGCCCATTCTGAGCGCGGGCGAGTCGGGCTTCAACCTGAAATCGCCATTTTCCGGGTCCGCAAACCGTGGGTCGACGGCCATGCTGTGCGCGTCGACTCCGCCGCGTTGCTGTCCGAGCAGCATTCTCCGGCCCAATTCGGGGTCACCGGCGCAGAAGTAGATGTTGTAGTCGGTATGGGCGTCCGTGGATCGAGCCAGCTGTCTCCCTCGCCGATCCTCGGTCTTTCTTCCTTTTCCGGGCGGAAGCTCGTCGATGAACGTGCATCGCTCGTTGGAGGAATAGAGAATGTTCCGTTGAATCGTGGCACCGGTCATGGGACCCTCACGCAGTGAGAGGCAGTAGCCGCGAGGTGGCGCGATCACATCGGCAACGATGTTATTGTCACATCGGTTGTTCAGCTTCAGGATGATTCCCTGCGCGACGCACCGGTAGATCAAGTTCTCTGTGATGAGCGTATCTCTCTGTCCTCCATCGGTGCGAATGGCCGCCTGCATAGGGGTCGGAGCGACCAGGTCGTGAATGTAGTTTCGACGGATCACATTGCCCGATCCCGAGCCGCGAATGTAGATGCCGTTTCCATCGCCCAACCTCTCCATGACGTGGTGAATCTCGTTGTATTCAATCAGATTGTCGCGAGTGTGAAGAAACGGGCGAACTTGATCGAGCGTCTTCTTCGCCGGACCGCCACCCACTTCATGCCATCGGATGGTTCGTGCGATTTCTCTTCCGTCGTGTATCTGAAAGAATCGCGTCACGCAGCCCGAGAGGATTATGCCCGAGTATGGCGTGTTGTGGATCAAGTTGTTGGACACGCGGTTTTCTCCGCTCTGCCATGCCAGGATCCCGGGAGAGTGCCAATAGAGTTCTCCAGTGTGATGAATATGATTGTTGAGGATAGAGTTCTTCCTGTTCACGTCTTTCGTTCCGGGGCCGTATCCGCATAGTAGAATCCCCGTCCCCCCTATATGCTCGATGTGGTTGCCGGTGATCGTGTTCGAGATCCCGTGCAGGTCGACGCGTATCGCCCCGCCACCGCTCTGAGTGAAATGGCACTCTTCGATCACGCAATGCTCGGCGCCGCGAAGGCGGACCAGAGCATGGTCCTGATCGTACATCTCCCAGTCGTGCTGCAATCCCGCGTCGTGATCACTCAGCGAATAGCGAGCGCCATGCATGAACGTGAGGCCACGAAAACGCAGATTCCGAACCGGAACATCCTTCGGGCCTTTCTTGTCGATCGAGCCCTCCACACGGATCAGTTCGCGCAAAGTCGGCGCCATAATGCCACGCGGAGCCGACCGGCCACGCGGCCACAGATAGAGCTTCTGTTCCGCCGAATTCAGGACCCACTCGCCCGGCTCGTCGAGTTCCTCCAGTACGTTCTCTACCCAACACGATTCGGTACCTTTGAGAAAGTGAAGTTCGTTCATAGCGTACGTTGCGCGAATCGTCGTGCGGGCAAGTTGCGACCGCTCGTCCACGTACTGCAACGGAAGGATATTGAGAATCCAAGCGTGGTGGGGGCGGATAACCACCTCGATGTCATTCAGATTCGGCCAGTTCCTTAATCTGCCCATTGGAAAATGCAGCACGTTGGGCTTACCACCGGGCAGCGGAACAAACCCCGCGGACCTGGCACGCGGGAGACGGCCGGCCGCATCATACAGCGTATGGAATCGCCACGACTTCCCGTGTAATTGTGGCACGTCCGCCACCCAGACCTTGCCGCGCGCCGCCTGTGCCAGTGATGTGTGCGGTTCCGAGAGTCGCTCCCATTCGCCTATCTCGACTGCCGAACTGAAGACCGGATGCTCGCCCGGGTAGGCCTCGAACGTGATGGTCCGGTCGCCCTTCCCCGAGTCGGCCGGACCGAACACGACCGTTTCCGTCATGCGATGGACGCCTCCGCGAATCTGCACGACCATGCCGGTTGCCCGCCGGTCAGCCGAGGAGTGGCGAACGGCGTCCCTCGCCCGTACCAGGGTAGAAAAGGGGCCGTCCGTTCCGTCGTGATTTGGCTCGGGCAATCGGCCTGACCAATGATCCTTGCCATCGCAAGCAACATAATAATCGGCCCTCGAACCGTCG
>CAYNDU010000042.1:0-17947 GCA_964395615.1 uncultured Pirellulaceae bacterium
TTGCCGCCGTGGAATCTGCTCCGGTAACAGTCCGACCATCGAACGAATCGATCGAGGCAAGAACCGTTTGATCGGAATCGCCAGGCGACCAAGGCGGACGGCCGCGCGAAAACGATCGGGATAGGGCAGCGTCTTGAGCACGACCCATCGTCGGAGTCGATCGCCGAGCGAGCGACGATGATCGGCCCGTGAAAGCGCACGAAATGGGCTGATCAATTCGCGGTATCGAACTCCCGACGGACAAGCGGTCTCACACGCCAGGCACCCCAGACAAGAGTCGATGTGGTGGTGGGCTCCGTCAACATCGGTTTCGCCTTCAAGAACCTGTTTCATTAACACGATTCGTCCGCGCGGCGAATCGGCTTCATGTTCGAGTACCTGGTAGGTTGGGCAGCTCGGCAGGCAGAATCCGCAATGGACACAGGCCTGGATCGCGTTTGCCATCACGTCTCCATGGCGACCAAGCTCATCTGCCAGGATGTGGTGCTTCATAACTCACTCCGAAACCGGCCCTCAGGATCCATGGCCAGTCGGACGCGAGCGAGGAAGTGATCCGACCGCGTCCGCCCCACCTCCACCCGCGTGGCATCGCCCAGAATCACAAGCCCCTGAAGATCGCATCCCTCCAGCAACGCACTCAATTCATCGATCGTTCCCGGCTCGGGCCAACTCAACCAGGCCAGGTTTCCCGCCACGCTGTAACGTCTGACCGTCGCCCGGCCACTGAGTTCCTGTTCCAAGGCCGGGATTTTTGCTGCAGTCAATGGGACTTTGACCAGGCAGCTTCCCGACGGGAGCCAGTCGAATTCGCGTTGCCGAGCCCAATATTCCGGCTCGCGATCATCGTCCAACCATTCGACCGATTGACTCAATTGACTTCTCAACTTTTCTGCGCGCCCGACAAGTGCCTGCTCATGTCCGGCCATGCGAAGATGAAGCGTGGCTGGTGGTTCGAGATCCAACGCCTCCAGATCCCACGCACCGGACGCCAGGTCGACGAGCGTCTTCAGGGCGTCTTCCAGACCGCGACACGTCACCACAGCTGTCACGCGATGTCTCGGCCGAGGAAAGACCTTGAACGTCAACTGTGTCAAAACACCAAGTTGGCCCCGGCTGCCGACGACGAGCTTCGACAGGTCGAAACCGGCTGCGTTTTTCACCACCTTTCCACCGGCGGAAATCAGACGGCCCAAACCGTCAACCAACTGAACGCCGATCAGAAAATCCCGCACGCCTCCGTATCGTAATCGACCGGAACCGCTAAGTCCCGCAGCAACGGTCCCCCCTAATGTCGCACCGGCCGCGACCCAGGGAGGATCGAACGGCAAGTATTGGGCATGATCGCTCAACGTTCGATCGACGAGTTCCAATGGTGTACCCGCCCACGCGCTGAACACGAATTCGCCCGGCTCATATTCCGTGATCCCACATAGCGACGTCATCTCCAACTCAACACATTTTTCCGAGCGAAGGCTGAGCGACGGCTTTGTGCGACGGCCGACCGGCATCACGCGTTCGTGCCGGACAACAGCCTGCTGCACCTGTTCGACTGACTGGGGTTTCATCGTCATTCGCGCGAGATCTTACCTTCTTTTTCCAACGGGTGCAGACCCTGCAGAGACAAGGAAGGCGCACTGGCGTCAGGGAACATCTTACCGCGATTGGAGAGTTCCTTCGGATCCATCGCCAGGCGCAGACGCCGCATGCAATCGAGATCCTGCTCGTTGAACATGCGCGGCATGTGGCCACGCTTCTCCATGCCAATACCATGCTCACCAGTAATCGACCCTCCCATTTCGATACACATATCGAGAATGCGATGCGCCAGTGCCTCGGCGCGTTCCAACGCTCCTGGTTGAGCTCCTTCGAACAGAATCAACGGATGCAAGTTCCCATCGCCGGCATGAAACACATTGGCGACGCGCAAGCCGGCGTCGACGGACATTTCCTGAATACGCTTCAGGGCAATCCCCAGTTGGCCGCGCGGCACCACGCCGTCCTGCACAATGAAATCGGGACTTAGACGCCCTACGGCGGAGAACGCACTCTTACGTCCTTTCCATATATCTGCCCGTTGCTGGTCGTTCTCGGCTACCCGAATCTCGGTCGCGCCCGAGCGACTGATGATGGCCGCCAGCTCGACCTGCTCCGCTGCGACCTGTTCAACCGGCCCTTCCATTTCCACGATTAAAACCGCCTGGGCGTTCCGCGGATACCCTGAATCGACGGCCTTTTCCGCTGCTTCAATCGCCAACCGGTCCATTATCTCCATCGCGCCGGGCAACATCCCGGAGGCAACGATCTGGGCCACGGCATCCCCGGCCGCTTCAATCGAAGGGTACCCTGCCAACAACGTATGATATGACTCAGGTCGCGGCAGCAATCGGACAGTGATTTCAAGCGCGACGCCGAACAGTCCCTCCGAACCCACAAACAGCCCCACCAGATCCGCCCCGGTATTCTCCAGTGATTCGCCGCCCAATACGACCACTTCCCCATCCGCCAAAACGGCCTTGACGCCCAACACATGGTTGGAGGTCATGCCGTATTTCAAACAATGGGCACCGCCCGAGTTAAACGCAATGTTGCCGCCGATCGTGCAGACCAACTGACTCGACGGATCGGGAGCATAATAAAGGCCAAACGGCGCGGCGGCCTGAGTGATACATAAGTTGATCACACCGGGCTCAACCACCGCCAGACGCTCAGCCGGGTCGAGTCGCAGAATGCGATTCAGACGATTGAGGGCAATAACAACCCCGTCGGCTATCGGAAGGGACCCGCCCGACAAACTGGTTCCGCTGCCGCGTGCGACGAAGGGTATGTCGAACTGATGGCAACACCGAATCGTGCGAATGACCTCGTCGGCAGTGACCGGCAGTACGACAGCTCGCGGTCGGACGGCAAACGCCGTCAGAGCATCGGATTCATACGGGATCAATTCCGCCGGGCCGACAAGTAGACGATCGGGCGGATAAAACAACGCGAGTTGCTCGAGCAGTTGTTCGATCTGCATGCGGTCAACCTGCTGCGTTTCGATCAGGTCATTGGCAACGATCGGAAAGCCTCAACGTGTCGCCCTCCCAATGTCCACGAACGGGCATCACTCAAGGTGCTCCCATCGCGACGTTGGGAGCTGAAAACTCCGGCGATTCCTCGAACCGAACTCGGGAGTCCATTTGGACGCTCTTTTCCGTTTCTTTCCTCACACAGCTGGACCCATCAGTCGCCTGACAGGGCATCAATAATGGCATTGAGCGTCTCACTCGGCCGCATCGCTTGCTCGGCCATCGACTCATCAGGAAAGTAATAACCACCTACATCGACCGGCCGACCCTGGGCTGACAACAATTCCTCAGCGATCCGATCTTCCTGCTCGGCAAGCGCGCCGGCTACGGGCGTCAAGCGTTTCTTGATCGTCATGTCCCGATCCTGTTCGGCCAGCGCCTGAGCCCAATAGAGGGCCAAATAGAACGTGCTTCCTCGGTTGTCGATTTCATTCACTTTTCTAGACGGCAACCGGCCGTTAGCGAGGTACCTGGCAATTGCTTCATCCAGCGTATCCGCAAACACGCGTGCCTGTAAGCTACCTTCCTGTTCGGCCACCAATTCGAGCGACGGGACCAAGGCACAGTATTCGCCAAGCGAGTCCCATCTCAGATGTCCTTCCTTCAGGAATTGTTGGACATGTTTAGGTGCCGATCCGCCGGCACCTGTCTCGAACAGCCCACCGCCATTCATCAGAGGCACAATAGAGAGCATTCTGGCGCTTGTCCCAAGTTCCAGGATGGGGAACAGGTCGGTCAAGTAATCGCGCAGTACGTTTCCGGTCACTGAGATCGTATGCTCGCCTCGTCGAACGCGTTCGAGTGAGAACTTCATTGCGTCGTCCAAACGCATGATCCGAATATCGAGTCCGTCGGTGTCGTGCGAAGGAAGGTATTGTTTGACTTTCTTGATGATCTCGGCATCATGCGCTCGCCGATCGTCGAGCCAGAAGACCGCGGGAGCCTGACTGGCTCGGGCCCTGGCCACTGCCAACGCCACCCAGTTTTGTATGGGTGCGTCTTTCGCCTGGCACATTCGGAAGATATCACCCTTTTCGACGGCTTGTTCAAGAATGATTTCCCCGGATTCCCTGTCAACAACATTAATCTGCCCGGCTTCAGGGGCCAGAAACGTCTTGTCGTGCGAGCCGTATTCCTCCGCTTTCTTGGCCATCAGTCCGACATTCGAAACACTTCCCATCGTCGCGGGATTAAACTGTCCATTCTTCCTGGCATCCTCCATAATTTCTGCATAAATAGTCGCGTAACACCGATCGGGAATCATGGCGACGCAGTCCTGCAGCTGGTCATCCATGTTCCACATCTTGCCTCCGTCACGAATGATGTTGGGCATCGAAGCATCGACGATGACGCTATTCGGGACATGGAGGTTCGTGAGCCCTTTTCGCGAATCGACGATGGCGAGCGCTGGGCGCGTCGCATAGACCGCTTCAAAGTCTGCTTCGACCTCAGCGCATTTGTCGGCCGGGAGTCTCTCGAGTTTCTGCAGAACGTCGGCAAGGCCGTTATTCACATTGGCCCCGATTTCATCGAGCAGATCAGCATGCTTGTCGAGTGCTTCTTGGTAAAAGACCGAAACGCAATGCCCGAACATGACAGGATCCGAGATCTTCATCATGGTGGCTTTGAGGTGCAGCGACAGCAGTACGCCATCCTGTCGAGCCGCCTCAATTTGTTCCGCATAGAACGCCCGCAAAGCAGCAACGTTCATCACAGCCGTATCGATCACCTCGGCGGCTTCCAACGACAGTGATTCCTTCAACACACGGGTGGTGCCGTCCTGATCGATGAACTCGATTCTGACATCGGTATCGGTTTCCACAGTGGTTGAGCGTTCGCTTCCATAGAAATCACCCGTCTCCATATGCGCGACACGAGCCCGGGACCCTGATTCGGGCCATGGTTTCATCAACTTGTGCGGGTTCTCCTGCGCGAACTTCTTGACAGCCGCCGCAGGCCGACGATCGGAATTCCCCTCTCGCAACACCGGATTCACGGCCGATCCGAGACATTTGGCAAATCGCGTTTGCAGGGCACATTCGGCATCATCACGAGGCTCTTCCGGGTAATCGGGAATGGCGTATCCATTCTCCTGGAGCTCTTTGATCGCAGCCTGCAATTGTGGTATCGAGGCACTGATATTGGGCAGTTTTACGATATTCGCATCCGGCACCAGCGTGAGTTCCCCGAGTTGCGCCAGACCATCGGGAATCTGCTGGTCTTGAGTGAGATACTCGGAGAAATTCGCGATGATTCTACCGGCCAACGAGATATCGCTCGTTTCAACAACGATGCCCGACCCACACGTAAAGGCCCTTACAATGGGTAGCAGAGAGTACGATGCCAACAAGGGTGCTTCGTCGGTCTTGGTCCAGATGATCTTCGTGGTCTTCATGTTCCGTTCTTGGGATAGAAACTTTTTTGGCTGCCAGACTTCCGACCGATTAGTCTAACAACTTCCCGGCCGGATCGTCAGAGGTGGGGCACGTCGAACCGTCAGCAGAAGCGTCATCCTCCGAGTTCGAGACATCGTTTGCGGTAGTGAAGGTAATTCTCCAAAGAGACTTCTTCCGGCACACTGTGATCGCAGTGAGGAATATAACCACCACGGCGCCGCATGGCCGGCAGAATGCGATCCACCAACCGGTCGATGGCGTTCTTGTCCTGGGCCAACACGCGTTTGTCGATACCGCCGAAGATAGCAAGCGTCGGGTTGGCGGCGCCGAGTTCGACGACGTCGCATCCGGAAGCGACTTCAAAAGGGCTCATGGCGTCTAGCCCAATCGCCGCTCGGTAGAGTGGGATTACGGACTCGACCCTGCCATCACTGTCTATCTGGATCCGCAGCCGCCGAGCTGGATCGAGCTGGCGGCTCCGCACGTTGGCCAGCAGTTGTTGATAATAGGGAAAAAGAAACTCCTGCATTGTCTCTGGAGCACACAGTGCCCCATGGTTGTAGCAGATATCTTCGGCGAAGTAGACTTCATCAAGCGTGACATATTCCTGGTGTCGAGCGATCACGGCGTCGGCCAGTTCCAGCCAGGTTTGCATGCAATCATGCACGAGCCTGGGGGCATCGTAAAAGGCGTACATGATTTCAGTCGGCCCCATCAGACTGCGCAAATACATGTAGCCGCCAATCACGTGTTGCGAGATCATGTAGCCCTCTCCCGCCCGGATAACCGCCTCGCGCGCCATCTGGTCGAGGTAGTCGAACCTCCCGGGTGCGGCCGGATCGAGTCGCCACCGAACGTCCTCCGTCCACGTTCGTTGATCCTTCACCGGGTGATCGAGGTATTCGGGCATGAATCCCTGCCGGCGGTTCTTGAACACGAGAAGATGGCGACCCGCCGGATCTTGTATCACTTCCTGGTGGCCACGGTCCTCGATCACCCGCTCCTCGAAAGAAGGGTGAAAACCGGCTTCGCACCATCCGAGGTGCTTGATATCGTAGCAACCAGGTGGATCGTATCCAAACACCTCGTTGACATCAGCCTCCCGACTCAGGCCCTGCTCGTAGAACTGGTTCATACTGTAGAACCAAAACTCTCTTTGAACGAATGGAGCGTCCGGGGTGATCTCATAGGCGTCGCGCAACTTTCGCACGTGCTCGGGCATCTGTCCGCGAGGCACCATGCCATGAATGCCGTCGTTGATTGGGGGAATAGCGGTCGTCATATCGCAAGCCTGAACAAAAGTTCCTATCAGTCATCGCTCTCGCAAACGATCGTGTTCGTCCCGATACGGTCCATCACGCGCCACACAACACAATTTGGATCACCGGTCTGCCTCGGTTCCGTCTCCGTGGCACACTGGCTGATGTTAGTCGAATGCCCAATAGATCACGGCCATGCAAATGGCCAGCAAGCCCCACAACTTCCAGATGAACGACGAATTCGAATTCTGCGACGCGTAGGTCTCCTTCAAGGTCGGCAGCCGCTCTTCGCCTGGCGCGTTTCGAGTCATTAACGACAGGGCGACCATGAAAACGCAGATTCCTGCGAACAGATAGAATGAGACTAACAGAAAATGATCCCAAATCAGGCCACCGATCCACGCGTTTATCCGTTCACCGGCTGCTGGACTGACGTTCGTCCCGATCCATTGGCTCAATTCGGCGCCCGCAAAGCCGTTCAGGTGACAGAACCCAACGGTTATCGAAACGGCGCTTCCCGCGATTAATGTCGACAACGCCGCGACCGATGTCGCTCGCCGCCACAGCACGCCGATCAGAAAAACGGCAGACACGGGCGGAGCGATGAAGCCGATCACACTCTGGATCATGTCAAACAGGCTTCGGTCAAAGTTGGCCATCGCCAGCGCAACGCCGACCGCAAGCGCCGCGGCCATCAGCGTGGCAAGTCGGCCCACGAATTTGATTTCCGACGGCAGCGCTCGAGGACGAACCATCTGCTTGTAGATATCCAGCGTGAAGACGGTACTGAAAGAGTTGAGCCCCGAGTCGATCGTACTTATTAATGCAGCGATCAAAACGGCAACCATCAAGCCGACCATACCGGTCGGCAAATGATTTACGATCATGGTCGCAAATGCCTCGTCGGGGTTCTTAAGTCCCGGATGAAGCACGAAACAAAGGATTCCCGGCAAGAGAAACAAGAACGGGGGAAGGATCTTCAGAAAAGCTGCAAAAACCGTTCCCTGCTGACCGTGCTGCAGATTTTTCGAGCCGAGCACTCGTTGAACAATTGTCTGGTCAGCACACCAGAACCAGATCCCGGCAACCGGGTATCCCAGCAACATGGCGTGCCACGGGTACTCGGCGTTCGGACCGGACCGCAAGAGGACCCAATACGATTCGGGAACGCGTGCCATAAGGCCGGAGATCCCTCCGACTTCATAGAGTCCAATTGAAGTCAGGGCCGCAGCACCAACGATCATCAGAACCGTCTGGAACGCATCGGTAATCATTACCGCGGCGAGCCCGCCAATGATCGTAAAGCTGGTCGCGATGGCCATCAAGACGACCAGTGAAAGCCATAGCGGCCAGTCCATGATCTGGCTGAACAACAGCCCACCGGTATAAAGCACCAACCCGAGCCATGAAACAACGGTCGTGAACAGGGCGTACATTGAGAGGAACCGATGGGCGCCCCGTCCGAACCTCCGCTGAATGAACTCCGGCATCGTACTTACCCGAGTTTTCATATAGTAGGGCACGAACAGCATGGCCAGTAACATCATCAACGACCAGGCGAGCCACTCGAAATTGGCGGCGGCAAATCCCGAGACGTAAGCGACACTGCACGAAGAAATCAGGAACGAAGGGTTCACGTTCGTTCCGAAAATTGACAAACCAACGACCTGCCAGCGCTGGCTTCTTCCGCCCAGAAAAAGGTCCTCAGCACCCCGGCGCCGAAAACTCACCCACATCCCGATCGTGACCAGAATCACTATGTACGCGATGATCACCACGAAGTCGGCAAACTGCAGCTTGTCGTGAATTCCCACTCAGCTGATTCCATACTGTTGGAGACGGCCGCGAATCGTGTCCTCGTCAGCCTCAGTCTCGAGAATTCCAATATGCTGAATACCGCGACGATCACCAAGCTGACCCATCACTGCATCGAGCGTTTCGAACCCACCATCGATCACCTGTATCTTCTTTCCACGTTCATGGATTTTTCGATAGATTTCGGGCCATTGGGAGCATCCGGGATTGCCGGCACCCGGTACCCACTGCACGCCATGAAGGTTGTCGAGCGTCAATACTGAGTCCAGGTGTCGAACCTGCCCGGGACCGTCAAGATGATAAAAAGCCCGCGACAGGCAGTCACATGTAGCCTGAAGCTCCGGCTTGACAAACTCGTCGAACATCTCCGGCGATGTCATGTAGCAGAAATCGGACTGCAGCATGTAGCAGGACACGCCACTATAGATCCCTGCCCAATCGCTGTAGCCGGTCTCTGCGGATCGCAGCGCCTCGTTGATTTGATGATAGACGCGATGCCAGATGTCATGAGCTTCCCAAGTCAGTCGTTTCACTTCCTCGGGAGCATCGTACAGGTCAAACAGTAGTTTTTCGCCAGGGCGAAAGGCTGCGAGGACATCGAGATTGCCGCCCAGGTCCGGCATACCGACCAGCACCTGCCCCTCCCAACGCTCGACTGCCGCGGTGCAGATCTCCACAATCCGTCGCAACCAGACGTTGTCCGGGTCGAATTCAAAGTGCAAGTCGCCGATCGGTCTATCATCGGGAGGATGAAACCAGACCTGGCCGGTGGAATTGTCCAGTCGGGCGCCCAGCATCGCCGCCAGGACACCAGGGCCGAATGCGTCGAGGTTGACGCGAGGATAGGCGTCACCGAGAAAAACTCGGGTCGACAATTCGTAATCAAGTCGATCGATCAGATCGGCCGCCGGCACATCGAGCAGCGTACACGTCACCTGATTCAGGAGAGGCGCCGAGGGTATCGGCCTGCCCGGGTCACGGCCGCCAAGTTCGACCGGGATGATCGGGCGGTCCAATTCGCCCGACCACCACTGATCGTAGGTTTCCCGGATCCTATCCCAGCGACTCGGCGCAAAGTCGATCGACATCAGTCAATGCGTGCCTTTCAAGAAGTCTCGGAAGGCAGGTTCAATGCCCGCCGTTTGAGCGAGCCGTTTGGCCTCATCGGGAACTGCCGAGTTGGTTTGAAGGGTATTGTCAATCCAAATCTGCCAGTCCCGACTGCTCCGATTGAAGCGAACGGCCGTATTCCTGGAACCGACATTCTGATCGACATCGTAGATGACGTTGTTCTCGAGAAGAAAACCCTTGCTCCCTTCGTCGAAGAAGATTCCGTTATTACAGACCTGGCCTCCGGCGAATCCACCGAACCGCACGCCGTGCAGCAGATTCCCTCGAATGATCGAGCCCGGTTGAAATCCCAGCGTATAAATGCAGCCGCTATCGTTCAATTTGAGCATGACGTCGTGGACGTGGTTGTACTCGATTCGGCAGCCTTGCTGGCTCGTACGTTGCGTACCCCAGACATACCCCGTCGCAATGCCCCCATACGGAATCGACGCCACCTCATTGTGCCGGAGATGGGTATCACGCGTCATCGCATCGAAGATCCCGTGGGCTCCCCAGAGCTCGGCGCCACAGTCGTGGATATAGCAATTGGCTACCTCGTTTTGGTCCGGCACGTTTTCCGGCTCTGACCAGTCTGCCCAGAGCGGATCCTTGACCTTCATGTGCCCGACATTGACGCCCGTTGCGCCGATATCGCGTATTTCACAACCCGTGATACGATTAGCTCGGCATCCAGCCCCAATACCAATCCCGCTGCCTCCGATGTGTGCCACTCGGCAACGCTCTAAGGAGAGATTCTCGCAGTAGCCCAATTCGATGGCCGCGTCGACGGCGTAGCAAGCGGGCTCTTCAACATTTGTGCCGTAATAACAGGCCTGTATTCCCGCATAACCGATCTCAGGCAATAACCAACTTGAATGTTCGAATTCTATGCCGGCAAAGTGAATATTCTTGACACGTTCCTGGGAGGTACCAGTGACCAAAAGGAGTTTGTTGAGCACAGGCGCAACGAATCTTCGGCTGTTTGGATCCTCGTCTTCGGCAGCCTTGTAATAGAGAGTTCCGGAAGTTCGATCGAGGTACCATTGGCCCGGGCTCACTAACAACGAGCGGTCGTTTTCGAGGAAGGCGGACATTCCAGGCCGCGGAAGGCAACTCGAGTGGCCGACCCAGCCGATCGGTGTCGCTGCAGTCAGTTGACCCGGTGAACTCTGAACGATCTTCTCCCGTGAAATCGACCAGTTCTGAACCACCACGATCTCAGCATCGTGGCCTCCAAAGTCACGGTCGGGCAAGGGATCGTTCAATTCCAACGACCGGTAGTCTTTCGAGACACGCTTGATCTTCAGGAAACCTCGAGCAGGAAAGCGACCTCGCGGCAACCGGTGCCCGTCTGCGTAGAGTTGGCGGAAGAACCACTTTCCCGCCTTGACTTCGGGAAGATCGGTAAACCACAGTCCTTCGTCGTTCTGTTTCCAACCCTTGATCTCTCGGCCGCCCGACAGCGAGACCTGTTCGCCCTTGGCGCCTGCATACGTTACAGAATGATGTGACGTTCCTCCGTCACCCGGGACAAACCGAAGAGGCTCCGAAAGAAAGTAGGTTCCTCCCCGAAGGTAGACCACGACGTCATCGTCCAGCCCGGATCCGACCTTGTGGCGTACTGCCTCCTGAGCACGTTGGACGGTGGCAAACGGCAGCTGAGCAGTGCCGTCGTTGGCGTCGCTACCGCTGAGTGCGACGTAAATCGTCTCCTCCGCAACCAAACTGCCGTTCCAGGCGCATCCCAACAACACCAAAAACAGGCACAGACTATCGCGACACTTGCTGCACATGGAGTCAACCTTTTTCTTGCAAATTCACTGCGCTACCGCTCTCATTCGGAGCATTCATCCTACTTCAAATCGGCTAGCGCCTGCAAAACGACCGGAATCGACTTCTCCCAGGTCGCAGGCAGGTCTTCGGAAATCTCAAATGCAAACGCGCGCTTCCCGGCCCGCTCGCGTTTGGCGATCACGGCCGATCGCAGCGCATCGGCCGGACCATAGTAGAGTTCAACATTGATATTTGCCCAGAACACAAGATGAGGCCAGAGCCTGCGGCACTCATCGTAGTCCATGTCTCCTTCGGGCGCCTCGGTCAGCGAGTCGATGATCCCATAGGGTGCCTTGGAGATCTGGTCGGCAATCACCTTGAGCTGTCCGTCGTAGTGAACCATAACTCGCTTGTTGCCGGCGGCGAGAATTGGTACGGCCTTTTCATAAATGGGGACAAGCAGCTCACCGTATCGTTGCGGGCCCAGCATGCTGATGGTGAGGTTTTCGAACCACGCCACGTAGCGGCCCGGCCCGTCGGCTATGAGCCGTTGCTGCTGAAGGAACTGGGCCTCCAGAGCACGGCACAGATCGCCCAACTCAGGCACGTCCATCGCCACGTCGGTACAAAACCGCTCTGTGCCGGCCAGATCGACGTTGATGGCCATCGCAGGCGAACGGTGTTGCCAATTCCCCAGGCCGGTCAATACGACCACTCCACGATCGCCGACCACGGCTTCCGCTCTGGCGACTGCTTCATAATCGGGAACAAGTTCCGTGTGTTCGATGATCCAACGTTGAATTCGGTAGTCGTCCGGTGACTTGATCCAATGCTCGTCATGCCAACCGTTCCGGGTCATCCTAACAAGTCGTCCGACAGGCGTGTTCTTGACTTCACGCTTCAGGACAGCGCCCTCGTGCTCGCGTTCCTCAACCGTGTATTCCACCCCATGCTCCACAGCTTTCACAACAGGGCAATGACACCGAACGGTCAATCCTCGCTCGATCAGGTACAGCCACGCCGGGTGCAGCATCTTGGCAGCCAGCTCATCCGCCGCGACTGCGCCCATGTTCCAATCGTAGACGGTCAACGGGGTGATCCCGGGAGTCTCACCTTCGAGGGCGGCAATGAGGGATTCGCGTGGCGTCATGAGTCCAACTGATTCAGATCTGTTCCTACCTTTTCAATTTCCACACCGCCGACCAACCTACGTGCGTCGACTAACGCGTTGACACGAATTCGGTATTCGTCCGCATAGAGGATCTTCCTACCGGAATTCGCGATGGAGGACGTGTCGCGCGACCGTTTGACAAGGGCGCCGGCCAGTCGACCATCGCCCGATTCGACCGGATCGTCCGAGCCGGCCAGAGCCTCCGCCTTCGCCCCTACCAACGCTTGTTGTGGTCCGAGAATCTCGCATATTGTCCCCACGGGATCGGTCGACAAGCGGGCACGGTCGACACCCCCGACCAACAATTCGGCTGCCAGCAGGTTTTCGAAACAATAACCATAATTGAAAGGGTGAACCAGATGAGGCGCCTCGGGCAGAGTAGGAGGCCACTGCCCGTCCGAGTTGTAGGAATTGGTCAAATGGTACCAGGCTCGCCGAGCCACGGCCGGGTCGATCGTGGCACTCAGCGCGTTCAGCCGTTCCCGGACCAGATCCTGCCAGGGCCTGAGAATTCGCGCCATCGGCGTGCCGGCCCACGTCGAGGCGCGGGCACCATGCCATGCCGAATCGTTGTCAAACATCAGGGTTTCTTCGAGTGGTTGCGGACCGTTACACGCTTCGTCAAACGTTGCAAATCCTCCCATCTCGGCGCACGCGGCAACCAGACCGATCAGTCTCTCCCTGGCATCAGGAACCGTCTCAAATACGCAGTCCGGCCGATTCTGGAATTTCAATCGAAACCAACCGTTCGTGCCGATGTACTCAGCATCATCGGCAAATACAATCAGGGCGCCTTCCGATTCGCCTGCCGGCTGTTGAGAGTACTTTCGAATCAGGCTTACATACTCGTCCAGAGAATAATGTGGCATGCCCATGAAGAAGCGCACGCCGAATTGGGCCACTCGATCCGTTCTCAAGAACGCCCGCAACGCTCCCGGCAACACACCAGCAATGTTCTGAAATGGGAAATGCAATGCTCGTTCCGTGCCCGGAAGGTCGTATGCAAATCCAAACCGGTAAAACGCCGTATCGTCGCTCCGCTCGCGCTCGTAGATTTCCGGCCTGAGCGGTCTACCCTGTGGGTCCACTGAACGACTGTAAGCCTCAAAATCGCCGATCAGATTCTTGTATCCCGTTCTCACAACCTGCCTGGGCACATAATCGCACCACCCACACTCTGGATTCCAGAAGCTCTTGGGGCGCAGGCCGAGCAATCGTTCGTAAACTTCGTTCGAGAATTCAATCGTCCAGACACCATCCTGTTCCGGAAAATTGGGGAGCATCGGATGGGCGTAAGGTGAACCCATGAATTCGCACTGCCCGGAGTCAATGGCGGCGCGCAGTTTTCCAAGGACATCGGGCGTTTTTTCGGCGATTTGCTCGAGCGTGTATCCCGAGGCCTCGAAAACGTACCTCGCTTGAGGAAAACGCTCGCGCATCGTATCGAACAGAAGCTCATAACTCGAACGAATGACGAACTCGTACCGATCGGGTTCGAGGTAGGCGTAATTGAGGTTGGCATGAAAGACCAGAACGTACTTCATCAACGCTCCATTTTCATTCAGTCGTCGACGGAAGTGGGAAGAAAAGGCAGGAGCGCCTACCGTATTCCGGCGTCCCAAAGGTGTCAAGTCGCAGAATCCGGAAACCGGTCGCTCGCAAGGGTCTTTCCGTGCCGTCACCCGAGGAGGTACCGTCGACGGCGCGCCGATCGTCTATAATCTGTCAGACGATCCGAGCCGATCCTGGAGCGGGGGACAGATGATTCACCGACGATCGGCCGGTTGCAATGGCGTCACCGGCCGTCGGAACTCTCACCACACTCCAGGGAAACGAACTTCGTTTCTCAATAGAGCCGGCCCGCGCCACAACTCGGGAGACAGGACATGAACCAGAGGCTTGCACTCGCAGTTGGCTCCTTATTCTTGATCTCCGCGACCATGCACGCTCAAGAGAGGAATGACGCGCAACGGACCAATTGGCACCAGTGGCGAGGTCCTGAGTCGAACGGCGTTTCCAGGACGGCCACGCCTCCGATCGAGTGGAGCGAGAACCGGAACATCCGCTGGAAAGCCGCCATTGCAGGAGAAGGGAGTTCAACACCCATTATCTGGGGCGACAAGGTCTTTGTCTTGACGGCCATCGACACCGGCGAGGTGGACCCCTCATTGCCGCGCCCCGAAGATCAGCCGGAACGTGTTTTTGGCATCACGTACCCGAACACAGCATACGATTTTGTAGTGATCTGCCTCGATCGGTCCACCGGTAAAGTGAGGTGGCGACGCACGGCCACTCGGTGCATTCCTCATGAGGGACATCATGGGGACAACGATTTTTCGTCCGCTTCGCCGACGACGGACGGCCGGCACCTTTACTGCTGGTTCGGTTCTTCCGGCCTCTACTGCTACGATCTCGAGGGCAAACAGATCTGGGATCGCGATCTTGGAAAGGCCTATATGGGGGCCAGCCTGGGCGAGGGATGTTCGCCGGTCGTGCACGACGATTCGATCGTCATCGTGCGTGATCAGCAGCGTCAGTCGACGATCCAGGTGCTCGATGTGGCAACCGGCAAGACCCGGTGGGCAGCGAACCGCGACGAACCGAATGCCTGGGCAACGCCAATCATTGTGGAGCACGGGGGGACGACACAGATCATTACGTGCGGCTCCAACAAGGTGCGCAGCTATGACTTGAACAGCGGTCAAATCATCTGGCAGTGCGAATGCCTGACGAGTAACGCGATTCCGTCACCCGTGGTCGAGGGTGAATTCGTCTACTGCCTGAGCGGATACGAGGGCTATTCCGTCTGTGCGCTGCCGATTTCCGCAAGCGGAGATATTACGGATTCGGATCAGATCGCGTGGAGTCGAAAGCAGAGCGCACCCTATGTCCCCTCGCCACTGCTCTACGACGGCTTGCTCTATTTCAACCAGTCGAACCGAGCCATTCTTTCTTGCCTGGACAGCAAGACCGGGAACCCCGTGATCAACCGCACTCGACTCAACGGGATTTCCAACATCTACGCCTCACCCGTCGGCGCGGACGGGCGCATTTACATAACCGGTCGCAATGGAACGACACTTGTGCTGAAGCGATCCCAACAGTTGGAAGTTTTAGCAACAAACACATTGGACGACCGGATCGACGCGTCGCCAGCCTTGGCCGGTAGCGAACTTTTCCTGCGTTCACAGCGATACTTGTACTGTATTGCGGAGCCGTCGCCGGCGAACGAATCTGGAACCGGGAATTAACACACGGCTCGTGTCGGGCGGTCGACGAGCGTCGCCGAGTGGGCCGATTGAAACGGCCGCCACATGGAGGAGAGGTGGTCCGTCGGGGAACGTGAGTCCGTCACACGCCAGGGATGTGCATCCTCGCTCGATCTTCACCGGTTGGCCGACGCCTTGATCTGTTTGCCTACCGTTCGGAAGATGTCCGCTTCCGGCGCGTTGATCGATCCGTCAGGCAAGGGTCCGGTATTCAGCAGCAAGTTACAATTCGCGGCCCAAGCGTCATCGAGCATCTTCCTGACTTCACTCGGTTTGCGCAGTTTATCGGCATCCGCTTTCTTGTACCCCCAGACCCGAGGCTGAAGCGTATCGCAGATCTCGTTGTGCTTGGACTTGTTCGACTCCCAGGCTTTTTCTGCAATATGTGCCCATTTGGGCGCGGACTTCCTGACCTTTTCGACCAGCGACTGACCACTTCTCTCCGGCGCCGCGAAATCTTCCGTGCCATTCGCGCCCTGTTTGAACGAGATCAATACCTGCGGCTGAAGCGATCGCACCAGCTTATAAGTCTCAGCGATGGGAAACAGATCGGGACGCGAGTAGTACCCCATGATCGGGTCGAACCAGATCCCGGCCAGGGGACCGTAGTTCGTCAACAGCTCTTTGAGCTGCGCATGGACGAAGTCGATGTACCTCGAAAAGTCCTCGTCCTTTCGCCATTTATATTCAGCAGGTCGCTGAGCATAAGCGGGGCGCGCGGCTTTCCAACCGGCTTCCCGGTCATAGAACCAGGGGTGTCGCCAATCGGCCGCATACGAGTAATAGAGGAACAGGCCCAGGTCCTTCTTCCGGCATTGCTCGGCCAATTCCGCGACCAGATCGCGTCTCGCCGGCGAAGCCATTGCATGGAAGTCGTTCTGCGCCGTCTCGAACAGGCTGAATCCGTCGTGGTGGCGCGACGTGATGTTCACGTAGCGCATGCCCCCGTCAAGCGCCAGGTCGGTAATGAAATCCGCGTCGAACTTTTTGGCCGTGAACGTCGCCTTCAGTTTGGCGTACTCGGGAACCGGTATCTTCTCACGAAGCATGACCCACTCGCCACGCGCGAGTTGGCTGTAGAGCCCGTAGTGCATGAACAGTCCGTATTTGGCTTCGGCAAACCAGGCCCGAGCGGCCGCACGAGGATCAAGGGCGTACTCCTTGGCGTAATCCGCCAGGTAGCCAGGAAGCTGCCCAGATAACTCGGACTGATGTCCCTCAGCGGCCCCCCGTGATTCGGCCCCCCGCAATTCGGCCCCCCGCAAATCCCCGTGTAAATCAGCGCCAGACATCCAAGCAACGGCCGCGGCCGCACCGCTCGCTTTGAGCATCGCGCGCCGGTCAAGCACGCGTCGAGATTGACTGCACATGTCAGATATACCCTGCGTTGGGTTCCGGTGAAACGGTCTCAGGTACCCGTCAAACTAATTCGCTCGGGCAATGTCGTCAAGTTGACGCCACCAGTGGGTCACCTATAATACATGGGCAGGATTTCAAGTGGCCGGGACGGTGGCACTCGGGGCAATGGGCGCATTTGAATCGGAGCGGTGTCGCGATGGGTCATTCCATGGAATACGAAACTTTGGAAGACGAATCCAACGGCGCGACCACCATTATTCTGCTCCTCATTTTCTTGATATTGGCGCTCCTGTTCGTGATGGGTGTCGGCGGCCTTTTCTACCTCCGCCAACACCGCGTTGAGAAGGAAGCCTTGATCGAAGTCGACCGAGCGATGGTGGCCGAACGTCAAGCCCGGGTAATGGCGCAGGCGGAGGCCGGAAAATCCGGCGCGTCGTCGGTACGCCTCGGCGGACCCGGCGCCGGACAAATCGAAGACGCCACACGTCCATTGTTGATCGAAATTGACCGTAACGGACAACTTACGGTCAACCGTGTTTCGACGGAGCTGAAGAACCTGGCCGACCGGATCCAGGACCTTCCCGACGACGGCGTTCTTCCTATCCTTGTTACGCTGGATGCCGACCCCCGTTGTCCATTCGAACATGTCGAGTCGGTGATTGCTGCGTGTCGCAAACTGAATATCATTCAGTTTCATATCCGAACGTCCGACGCCGCGACTGACGAC
>CAYNDU010000043.1:0-17851 GCA_964395615.1 uncultured Pirellulaceae bacterium
TCGATCCGAGCGGCGCCCCGCTGTGGCCCCTCCCGGTCACCGCCGGCGGCCTGCATCATCACCTCGCAGCGTCGGGAAACTTCGGGCAAGTCATTCGGAAGAACTACCCGGTCACGGCGGGCACCGGCAGGGACGCGCGCCACCTGGGCAACGTAACACGCGTCACAACCTGCCACCATGTACCATCCAGCATTGCCTGCTCTTCCAACTCGGGTTCGACCAACTCGAGCCCCGCCGCCAGAATCAAGACCACCCAGGCAGTTGACGAGAGCCCCTGAATCCAAACGGCCGACACCCACTGAACGACCCAGTCTCGGTCGATGACGGCGCGCAAGATATCTCCACCGGCCAGACGACCAAGGCCTGCCGACCAGGCCGACGCGTGAAAATAGACCGGCAGGAATAAGAGGCCGAGAAGCAACCAGCGGGCAAGCATTCTCCCGCGTGCGTCCGTTCGGAAGAGGAGAAGCGCTAACAGCGTTCCCAATGGCAAAGCGACGAACGTCGCGCCAAGGGCAAAGCCGGCCGTGTGCCAACCCAAACCGATCAGCCGCCCGTCGCCACGGCTCAACAAAGTCGCCAGGCACAGCCCAGCCACGGCACCACCGGCCACCACGGTCCGCAGATCGGCTACGGCGGTCCGTCGCTTACCGACGGGAGTCCGTCGTTTACCGACGGGGGTCCGAAAAAACGTCGGGCGACGACCGTTCGTGCACGGCCCGCTCGGATTCGCGTTCGTCGGGATCGGGCTCATCCCGTTCGGGCTACGATCGTATGAGATCTCATGTCCCTGGGCAAAGGGAAACGGTGCGCAACGGGAGCAAATGGACGAGGGCGCTAGCGAGTTTTCTTGGCCGTCGTCTGTGCAGTCTGTTCACTTGATATCAGCTGTTCGGTAAACCGCGCCAGATACTTCATCAGGCTGTCGTTTCCGTTGAATCCAAGCACTGTTTCGTCCCAATCGATTTGACGCGACTCGATCCGACCCGAATCGAGATCGAACTTCACTTCTCCCTTGGTTATCTGCTGCATCAGTTGCGATTCGATGCGAGGGTCGTTGACCGGTGTCAACACCTCGGTATTCAACGAAATGCGCGCGATCCCCGTCTTGACCGACTTCAATTCGTACACGACGCGAGTCTTGATCCGTTTGACGCGGCCATCCGGCCGCCGAACCTTGATCTCGCGTGGAATCGTCCAGCGATGCCCGATTCGAATCGGCTCGGACGGGAGCGGCATGACAATATCACCCAACCCGAAGCTCCCCTGGGATGAGGGTTTGTCGCGTTCGACCACTTTCCCGCTCGAGCTGATGGTCACCGTCGAGATCGGCACTCCCACGGTTTTGGCCACGTGCATGTACTCGGGTGGCGGTGTGGCGTCGGATTCACTGTCGTAGTTCAATTCCGGACGACCCGACACTTTCTGCCACATCTTCACACGGGACACCGAATGCACGAACGTCATGTTCCCGTCGGTGTCCACGTCCTGAACCTTCCAGACCTTGGTCGAGGCGGACCGTACTTTCGACTGTTGAGTATTTCCCTGAATCGTCGTCTCGGTCGTACCGAGATGCAGGACCTTCCACCGGATTTCCTCGCCGGCATGAAACTTGTACTCTAGCAGGTACGAATCCTCGGAAGCGCGCTGCGCGGCGGCCTTGATCCGGTCGGCGAGCGATTTCTTGCCCGCTGCCGAATCATCCCCACTCGGAGGATCCGCTCCGCACGGAATGGCTGACACGAGGAGAATCAGACAACTAAACAAACGAATTCGCTTCATGGCCCTGCTTCCTTGCTCGAAGGAACTCCTTATTGGCGTAACTGTCCTCGCCACCCCAACTTGTCGCGCAACGTACGATAGTAATTCTGTTGACCGACCTCGATCATTTGAAATTTCGGCACAGCACGCCGGACTCGGACCGTCTGCTGAGAATCAAGGGTACAGACCACGCTTCCGTCGACGACCACGGAGCTGGCTTCATGCCCGCTGCGCACAAAGACCTCGTAAACTCGATCCGCACGATCCACGACCGGTCGAACCGTCAAGGTGTGTGGACTGATGGGCGAAATCACAAACGCCTCCAGGCTCTTTCGAAGGATCGGCCCGCCCGCCGACAAGTTATGAGCCGTCGAGCCCACGGGTGTGCTGATGATCAAACCGTCGCAACTATAAGTCGTTGCCAAAACTGAGTCAACGTAAAGATCGATGTCGAGCATGGCGAACGGAGGGCCACTGTGAATGGCCGTTTCGTTAAGCCCCAGCCGGGAATGCTCCACCTGCTCGCCCCGCAACACCTCACACTGAAGCATCAGATGGTCTACCAGCCGGCAGTCTCCCCGACAAACACGCGGAAACAGCTCAAGAAAAGCCTCCGGAAGCAGGGCAGCCAGAAACCCCAATCTCCCCAGATTCACACCCAGCACAGGCAGTTGGTCGGCGCCCATTTGATTCGCCGCCCGCAAGATCGAGCCATCGCCGCCAAAAACGACGGCGAAATCCGCCTTCACGGGCCACTGCGTGTGTTCACCGCAGAAATCGGAAAGGACGACGTCCGCATATTTTTCGATGTGGGGACGCAACCGCCTCGCTTCCGACGCGACCGACGGCCGGCGATCGTTTCCGAGCATGACGACGCGCAGTCGTCGTTGGTCGCACAATTTCCAGGGTGGGGTGCACATGCAACCATGCTCCAGACGGGTGCCCGAATGTCAAGTCAGTTGCCCGATCCATTGTCGGCAGGCGGCCGCGATTCCGGGCGCGTCGAGTTGCAGATCGGCCAGCAATTCTGCACGTTCTCCGTGCTCAACGAACTGATCCGGGACGCCAAGTCGTTTCAGGTGTCGCGAGTCGAGCCCCATTTGTTCGGCCGCTTCGAGCACGGCGCTGCCGAACCCGCCGGCCAGGGCGGCCTCCTCCACCGTAACCACTAACCCGCACTGGGTCAGCGCCTTGCGGACCAGGTCTCTGTCGACCGGTTTTGCAAACCGAGCATTGACGACGGCCACATCCACCCCCTGTTGATTGAGTGTGTTGGCGGCCTGGACGCAATCGGCCAGTTGAGTCCCGCAACACAGGATGGCCAGGTCGGTACCCCAGCGCAGGATTTCGCCGCGTCCCAATTCCACGTCGGCGACTTCCCGCTGGACATGAGTGACCGATGCCTTGGGATATCGCACGGCGCACGGATGGTCGTGCTGGATCGCAAACTCCATCATCGGCACAATGTCGGCCAAGTCGCCCGGCGCCATGACGACAAGGTTCGGCAGGATTCGGAGGTAGGCCAGATCGAACAGTCCGTGGTGTGTCGGGCCATCCGGTCCTGTCAACCCGGCGCGATCGAGCGTGAAGACGACCGGCAAATCCTGCAGTGCCACTTCTTGAAACAGCTGATCGAACGCCCGTTGCAAGAAGGTGCTGTAGATGTCGACGATCGGCCGTTGTCCGGCCTTCGCCAACCCGGCGGCGAACGCCACGGCATGCGATTCACAGATGCCGGTGTCGAAAAACCGTTCGGGCTGGGACTCTCGAATCGGCTCCAGCTTATTACCCTGGCACATGGCGGCAGTGATCACCACCACTCGACCGTCCAGTTCCATCCGCTCGGCAATCGCATCCCTCACGGCATGGGTGTACGTGCTGCTTGCGCCAGACGCCTTCGGCACCGGCTTACCGCTCTCCTGCACCAGCACGGGCGGCGTGTGGTAGAATACCGGATCATCTTCAGCCGGTTGAAAGCCATGTCCTTTCTCGGTCACGACGTGCAACAAGACAGACCCTTTCAACCCCTTGACCATGCGCAGATATTTGCGCAACAGCCCCAGATTATGCCCATCAATGGGACCGATGTAACGAAAGCCAAGATCTTCAAACAACATGCCACCGTGGAGCCCGGCCTTGATCGCTTCCTTGAGTTGAGCCAGAAACCGCTCGGCCGGGTCACCCAACACGGGTACCAGATTGAGTGCTTTTACGACTTCCGTCTTGAAGCCGGTATAGAAGGGGTTGGTTCGAAGCCGATCCAGGTACTTTGCCGTACCTCCAACGCGTGGGCATATTGACATCTTATTGTCATTAAGAACCATAAGTAGATTCTTCTTCATGCCGCCGGCGTTACTCATTGCTTCGAATACCATGCCTGAGGCGAAGGCGCCGTCGCCGATCACGGCCACCGCATGCCGATCATCCTGACCGCACAACTCGTCCCCCACGCGCAGGCCCAACACGGATGACAGGCTGCTGCCCGCGTGGCCCGTCATAAACAGGTCATACTCCGATTCGGCCGGATTCGGATACCCCATCAGACCGCCCTTGGTCCGAATCGAACTGAATTCGTGATACCGACCCGTCACAAGTTTGTGCGGATAAACCTGGTGCCCCGTGTCCCAGATCAGCCGATCGTGTCGAAAATCAAACACGCTGTGCAGCGCCAGGCAGAGTTCGACCACGCCAAGATTCGAGGCGAAATGCGCGGGGCGCGTTTCGAGCAAGTGGCACAGGATCTCACGGATTTCCGCGGCCAGTCGGCCCAGATCCGCCAGCGACATTCCGTGCAGCGATTCGGCCGAATCAAGTTGTCCGAGTAAAGTCTTTCCCATCGGCGAGTGCTTAATCCATGTTGCGGTTGCTGGTACGAAGGACTGACCGGATGGCGGGTCGCATCGTGCTGTGCCTGGTACCGTCGGGTCGGACAGGTTTCCAAGATCGAGTGGCGTCCATTCCCTTGTCTAACTAATGACTTCGATGGACCACATAACGGGCCAGTTCCTGAAGCGGACAGGCAGCCGAATCAAATACTGCGATCGTCTCACACGCCTGCTCGACCAATTGCTGGGCCCGGCGACGGCTCGCCTCGAGTCCCAACACAGCGGGAAACGTCAGCTTGCCGACCGTTGTATCTTTTCCAAGGTGCTTTCCGACCACCGCCTCGTCACCCGACACATCCAGAATATCATCCACAATCTGAAAGGCTAGACCTAGCTTTTGGCCAAAATCGGTCAACGCGGCCATTTCAGCCGTCTCGGCACCACCAATCAGGCCGCCCAGCCGCAAAGCCACCCGAATCATCGCGCCTGTCTTCCCCTCGTGATTCTAGGCCAGCCGGTCAAGGTCACGCCGGCTCGTTTCGGCCGCCAGGTCATCGACCTGCCCGCCAACCATTCCTGCCGGGCCGGCAGCCGAGGCCAGTTCCCTGCAGCAACCGGCAGCCAATTCCGGTGATGGCAGATCGCGACTGATCACCTCGAAAGCCAACGTCAGCAGCGCGTCCCCGGCCAGAATCGCCAGCGCCTCGCCGAACTGAGCATGACAACTGGGCTTTCCCCGCCGCAGATCATCATCGTCCATGGCGGGCAGATCATCGTGGATCAGCGAATACGTATGGACCATTTCCAGAGCACAGGCAGCAGGCATCGCCGTACGATGAGAAGAACCGCACGCCTCGGCAGCCATTAACACCAACATCGGGCGCAGTCGCTTTCCGGGGGCGAGCAGGCTGTGACGCACCGCGCTGCGCAACCTTTCCGGCCACGGCAGATCGGCGGCCGTATAGGCGTCCAGGGCCTCTTCGATTTCCGGACGCCTTCGCTCAAGAAGGTCCGCCCAAGAGCTGCTCGGTAACGTGGTCATGCGTCCATTCTAAAACAGCGTATCCGGATCGTCTATCACCTCAGGTTGCCCGTCTGACGGTTCGAGTTTCGGTTTCGAGGAGCGTCCTTCGGCTCCACCCGAGCCGGCTCGCGACCGACGCCGGCCACGAGCCTGTTGCTTCTCTTCCAGCGACATCTCGGCTTCGCCAAACGGCTCGGTCTGCGCCTGACCAGCCTCGTCGACGCCCATCAACAACTCGATCTTCCGCTCGGCCCGGCGCAACTCCTGATAGCACTGCTTCAGGCACGCTGCTCCTTGCTCATACCGGGCCAACGAATCGCTCAACCCCAGCTGCCCCTCCTCCAACTGGCCCACTATTTTTTCCAGTTCCGCCAACGCCTCTTCGAATGTGCGCTCGTCCGATGTCGCCGGCCGGGTCTTCTTACCCGCTTGCTTCTTGGCCATCGATTGCTCCTTAGTTTCTCCTCAACGATCACCGCCCATTTTCCGGTCCGGTTCACGTTCGGACGCGGCGGCATCGCCCGGCAGTTCCTACCCTGTGGATTCGACGCGAACGATCGCACATCCCCGGGCAAACCGAGTCGTCAGTTTCTGGCCCGAGTCGAGCTCTGCCGCATCGCGAACGACCGACCCATCATCATCTCGCAGCGTCACACTGTACCCTCGCTCCAAAACCGACAGCGGATTCAGGGCCTCCAGTCGCCGTTCGACGGCCGCCACGTCCCGCGTCGTCTGCCGCACTCGATTCTCAATCGCCCGCACGAAACGCTGCTGCAATTCGTCCACTCGACGTTCACCGTCCCGAATTCGATCTAATGGCCGCCGCAGCACCCGGCGTTCTCCCAACGACTCGAGCCGCGATCGAGCTGCCGCTGCTCGGGACTGAATGACCGACCGAAGATGGCCGCCCAACCGGTCAAGAGCCGAACGGACGTCGTTCACCGAGGGGACGACCTGCTGAGCGGCCTCGGTGGGCGTTGCCGCTCTCAGATCCGCAACCAGATCGCTCAGAGTCACGTCAATCTCATGCCCGATCGCCGAGACGACCGGCACGCGAGAATCGAAAATCGCGCGCACGACGGCCTCGTCATTGAAACACCAAAGGTCCTCGATGCTTCCACCACCACGAGTTAACACCAGGACGTCGGGAGACGGCTCCATTCGATTGATTTTCTCTATGGCAGCTGCCAGTTCGGCCGCCGCGCCTTCGCCCTGCACGCGCGAAGGGGCGATCAGAATCTCCGCACCTTGCCAACGTTGGCAGGCGACCTGCAGGAAATCACGGACGGCAGCTCCCGTCGGGCTCGTCACCACCGCAACCCGACTCGGGAAGCGAGGTACCGCCCGCTTGTGACTCGCGTCAAACAGCCCCTCGGCCGCCAGCTTCTGCTGCAACCGCCGCAGGGCTCGCTGCAGATTGCCCTCCCCACGCAAATCCAACTGCCGAATCACCAACTGGTAACTTCCGCGCGGAGGATAGACGTCAATGTCCCCTCGGCATACCACTTGCTGGCCGTCCTCAAGGTCGACCGGCAGTCGAGCCGCCACGCCACGCCATATGACGGCCCGAATCTGAGCGTCGGCATCCTTCAGCGTCAGATAGATGTGGCCCGATCTGGGCCGAGCAATATCGGTGATCTCTCCCGCGACCCAAGTGGATGGGAACGCCGCCTCAAGCAACTCCTTGATGCGAGCCGTCAGCTCGGCCACCGATAGAACCGGCGGCTCATCGGTCGGCAACGATGTTTCACTAGCGACCATCCCCGGATCCATCCTTTCGCTACGGCGGCGCCCGCCGTATTAAAAAACTCCCCGACGCCCGTCCGCCCCGATCACTTATCGATAGGTCGGGCACGACTCGCTGACCCCCACTCATCTTAGCCTCAAGCATCTCGACCTGTCGATAACCGGTCAGGACACGGGGAATACCGAATTGAGAGTCATTCGCGAATGACGTCGGCCGAGGATCCTCGCCCCAGAGGGCCCCGTATACCAGACGTTCGTTGCCACGGGCAGCCTTGCCCGTGGTAGGCGCGGCACACCAACGTAGCAGATAAATCTCTTCGAGCTGCAGGGGCGATCCGCCTTCTATCAAGGACGCGGGTACCAATTTCGTTGCCACGGGCAGCCTTGCCCGTGGTAGGCGTTGCACACCAACGTAGCAGGTGAATTTCTTCGAGCTGCAGGCCTGGTGCCTGGTGAACCGGGGAACGTTTACGTGCTGCCGGGCCGGGACCGTTCGGCTCCCATCCGCACGGCCACCTCCTGTCCGGCGTACCAGAAGTGGTCTTCCGCCCACTGCTCTGCAGTCTCGGTCAGCACATTGAGCAATCGTTCGACGCGCTGACGATAGCGTTCCACGCCGGTTCTCGGCAAGTCGCTGGGAATGACAATTCGAGGTCCCACCACGGCGCGCGCCCGCGAGAAAGGGCGCGGGATGGCGAAACGATCCCACGCTCGCCTGTTCCGCCACGGTCGATCATAACCCAGGCCGATCGGGACCAACGGAATCCCAAGTTTGGACGAGACGTAAATGCACCCGGCCGCCAGCTCTCGACGTGGCCCCCGGGGCCCATCCGGAGTGATCGTCAGATTGCTCCAGCGACTTGTCCGTATCAATTCGCGCAGGGCGGCGACCCCGCCCCGGTTCGTTGAACCGCGGATGGTGGTGAATCCCATGTGACGGGCAGCCTGCTGCAACCATTCGGCATCCTGGTGACGGCTGAGCAACATGGCGATGTTGCAATGTCCGCGAAGATAGAACAGGAAAGGAATGTACTCGTGCCAGAAAAGGAACACGGCAGGACCCTCGAACTGCTCATGGGCCGGGTCGAGCGTGCGGTCGTAGAAGACGGCCTGATAGTCCAACGTCCTCATCCATTGTCGGGTCACTCCGGCGATGGCCAGACCGCCCAACTTCATCAGGCCTCGCTTCATTCGATCCGGCTTTGTCATTACCATGTTCAAACGTGATGAATCCATCCTGAATTCAGTTCCGGGGCGGAGCCAGGCTGTTCCCGGGCCAAGTACCCGTAAACACCTCAACGGCCGGGCCGGTCATCAACACCCGGTCTCCGGCGCGGTCCCACTCTAACTCCAAATCACCGCCGAGCAAATGGTTGACGATGGTGGGCTCGGTGCGGCCGGTCAGGACACCGGCGACACAGACGGCGCTTGCCCCGGTCCCACAAGCCAGCGTCTCACCCGAGCCTCGCTCCCAGGTGCGCTGACGCACTTCGGTCGGCGATATCACCTCAACGAATTCAACGTTGGTCCTCGACGGAAATCGATCGTCCCGCTCAATACTCGGCCCCAGACCATGCACCAGGTCGTCACTTGCCCGCTCGACGAACAAAATGCAGTGTGGATTCCCCATCGACACGCAGGTCACTCGCTCGCTCCGTCCATCGATGACGAACTCTCGATCGACGACTCGCGGCCCTCCCAAACGGGTTGGAATCCTGGCCGCCTCCAAAATGGGAGCGCCCATGTCGACACGCACTCGATCAACGAGCCCACGGTTCAGGATCACCTGCAACGTCAAGACCCCCGCACCCGTCTCAATCTGCAATGTCTCTTGACGACAGATTCCATGATCGTAGACGTATTTCGCCACGCACCGCACGCCGTTACCGCACATTTCGGCTTCCGAGCCGTCCGCGTTGAACATTTGCATGCGGGCGTCGGCGAGTTCCGACGGCCGAATCAAGATCAGCCCATCGGCCCCGACTCCGAAATGCCGGTCCGACATGACTCGCGCGAGGGACGGCAGGTCATCGGGCGTCGGCTGGGAAAAGCCGTCGAGGTAGATGTAATCGTTTCCGGCCCCCTGCATCTTGGTAAAAATCATGGTCTTCTTTCCCGTACGACGTCCCGGCATCTCTCTGCCACAAGCATATGGGGCGTGCTCGGCTTTTCCCATCCCCTATCGCGTCGCATGCCGAACGAAGAAGGAGCCACGGCAAGAGAAAACCGGTTGTCGCTACCAGGCGAGATGCCGCCCCCGTTCGAGGGCTCGGTGCTCAAGAAGACAATATACCGTTTGAATCAGGATCCGTCCGTGCCAGGGCAGGTCCGGGGGCGATTCCACGGTCGCAGCGATCCAATCGGTTAACCACGAAGGTCGAGCCGATTGCCACGTTGACCGGTGGGGTCTTTACTGGGGGGCGGGGCTTCCGATATACCGCCTTCCTCGGGATCGCTCGATTCCGGTTTCTGGTCGATTTCCCAAAGCCGGCGTCCATCTGCATCCCGGTCACTCGACTCCTGATCCTGCTCGGTCTCCCCGACGCCTTCAGCAGCCTCCGCCTGTTTGCCCAACTTGGCCGCCGTTGCCTGCTTGGCGGATTCCTGTTGCGTTTGAGACACGTCGGAAGACTGAGATTGAGCCAACGACGAGCCGGCAGCGCTACCGATCATTCCCATCGGTCCGATACTCATGTCACATCTCCCCTCATCAGCAATTCGGCGACAGGCCCAGGTCGGTGACCTCTCAACGAATCACGCATTGGCAGCGTTTCGACTGCAGGGAAAAACGACCTACGGTCCGTCTCACCACTGGAATCGAGGGCTGGCAGTGCGCGCCGCTTCCGGAAAAATTCGCTGCAACGTTTGATCGAGTTCCGGGAGTGGTTTGCGAATCACGTTGGGTTGATCAATGGTCCCGTCAACTTGAATCAGCAAGATGTTGCGACTCGCTTCAGCCAGAAGTTCGCGAATCACAGGTATCTGCCATTCGTGTCGTCCAACCAGGGCGTAGAAGTCCAGATTGACCCGCCGATTGAGGTCCATCCAGCCTTTACCCTTTAGACTGATCGCATCACCGTTAAAGTCGATACGATCCAAGTATGCTTGCTCGCCGTTCACGCGAAAGTCGACGTCGCATTGAGTGAAGGCATTCGTATCGGGCCGGCGAAGGCTGAGCACATTCAGCAGCGAGACCATCACCGGTAACTGGTAGACGTCGGCTTCACTCAGCCTCATTCGCCCGTTGCCTCGCAACGTGTGCAACCCGGCCTGTGCCCCGCTTAGATGCACACTTGCGTGGACCTTGCCGGAAACCACATGGCGCCCCATCTTCAGAGCTCGGACGATGTGTGCGGCGTCCGCATCCGCCACCCAAAGGTCCAGGGCGAACGGCAGACGGTCATCGAGCTTCAAAGATGCGTCCAGGGCCGCTGATCCTCCAAATGCCCGACCGGTGATTCGACGAGGAGTTGTTCCGGTGCCGGTCGCTTCGGCCCGAGACCCGAGGACGATTTGGCGCGGGTCGATCCACAACGGTCCAGCAATCTGCGTAATCTGAAGACCCCGACTGACCAGTGAATCTATGGCGATCTCACCGCGGCAGCCGAAGGTGGTCGCCGTCTTCTGTCCCGTCAGTCTCACACTTCCGCGAATGTGCTCCAGTTTCAGCACGTTGTCGACGAAGCCGTCCTCAATATCCAACAACATATCCCATCCGGCGGTCAGTGGCTGGTCCAACGCACCCTGCAACCACACAGCCCCGTTAAAACTTAACGGTCCGTGGTACTTCATTCGCTCGAGCCCGGTCCGTAGCGCCTCCGGCAACGCCTCGGTAAATCCATGGTCGGCCATCAGTCGGTCGGCGATAAGCTGAGTCAGATCAACGTGCCACGACTGGTCGCTCTTGACCACTCCTTCGCCTGCCCACTGGACGTTTGCGTCGTCGCGTCGAGCGGCCATCGATTCCATCCGGAAGTGTCCGTCCTTGAACCGCACGCTGCCGGTCACCTCGTGCAATAGTAGCGGCAGCCATTCGGGGTGGACGTCGATCGACCGACCTTCAATGTTCTGAGTGGCGGCCCACTTTTCCGCCAGCAAGTCGAGCTGCACTTTGCGGTTCGTCGTATCCCATTGCATGGTGACGTCCAACTGATCGACACTCCCTCGCGGACGCAGGCTCGACCAGAATCTCTGGGCCCCGGGGTTCGCGACCCCAACCGCATCCCGTAGTGCGTCGTCCAACGGTACATCGCGACATTGAAACGTCAATAACAACTGCCCCCCAGGGACCGGGCCGGGCTGCGCGTCCCAGCGCCCGTGGCAGACCAGGTAGTTGCTGCCATGATAGCCCTGGAGTCGCTGAACTTGCCAATCGTGATTTACCAGAACCAGGCGTCCGTTAATCTGATGGATGGGGTAGGGAAATCGTTCGAATTGAACTGCCGCGTCCGAAACCGCTAACTCCCAACGCGCATGTGGCTCGGCATCGGGTTCGGTCTTCTCAAAACGCCCGGAAACCAATCGGATGCTCCCGGTCGCGTGCAGTGACCTCAAGATCGGCTGACCCGCCGGTGGCAGCGCGGCAATCAGTGTATTGTCCAGCGGCACCGGCCCATCGACGCTGAGCGTCACCCAACCCACCGCTCGCGGCCCGGGATCGGTCAACTCCAGATCGATATGGACGGTTTGATCCGCCGCCAGGGCGGTGAATTCCCGGATGGTCACCTTTCGGCCATCCCATTCGATCACTCCGCGACCCTGTTGAAGCCGGTAGGGGAATCTCTCGTAGGCGAAAGATACGTCATGACATGTTGTTGTCAGACTTGTCTTGAGCTGGTCCGGTGTACCGACCATGTGAAACCGCGCGTCAATAGCCCCTTCCGGCTTGAACTTCCGCCAGGCGACACGCAGTTCGTCAGGCAGCACATCGTGCAACCGTTGGTCCAGTGCCAGGTTCCGTGCGTCGACCGTGACGTCCAGAAACGGTTGTTCTGTAAGAAAATTCCGAGCGATGCAGGTCAGACCGAGCGAACCGGAACCGCTTCGAGCCGAAACGTCTGTGATCCTCAATTCCTGGTTGTCACAGTAAATCGAAGCCTCCAAGTCGCTCAGCGGATAGGGCAGTCGCGAATCGGCCAGCCGCCCCTCGGTCAACCGGCCCGTCAGAAGCCAACGGATCGGAGCCGCGTCCCCGGCGCGGTGTGATACCTGAAACTCGATATGTGCCCGAGCCTGGACGCCGGCCAGAATCGCGGCATACTGTGCCAGATCCTCCGGGATCGACCCGAGGAGCCGGGGAGACATGTCGAGATCGTTGAGCGTGCCCCGAGCGATCCAGTCACCGGTCGACGCGTCCAACGTGCCTGCCACCTGCACTCTCTTGAAATGATCACCGCGCATCGTCCCCGAAAGCACCAGTCGCTCGCCCTCGGTCGGCACATCCTTGCGCTGCATGCGTACGTTGATGTCACGAAGCGCCCACGGCACTTCGGTCGGGCGCTGGTCATCAAATAGTTCAATCAGGGAATCCTCGACCAGAACCTCCGGGGAACTGTCGCCAAACTCGGGCAAGGGAAGCAGCTGGGCTATGTTCCACGCCCCATCCGTTCGCCGACGGACCCTCACATGAGCTCGTCGCACGACCAGCTGTTTTACGCAAGGTTGGCCCCCGACCAGGTCCGTGAGACTGGCCCCGCATCCGAGGAAGATCTCGTCAATCGTCAACATCCGGCGGTCCGACGTCGGGCCGCCCGGCAGTTCCAATACGAGTCCCCTCAGTTCGATCCCTCGGCCCTCGATCCGACGAGCGGCCTGGAGATGGACGTCGAACCCCACATAGTGACTCGCAATCATTGACTCGACGTGGTCACGAATTCGCTCGTCCAACTGGGCCAACAGTACCTGGCGAAACATGACGCCGACCGCTGCGCAGACAAGCAGCGCCATGAGCAGCCAACGTCCCCAGCTGCATATTCGGCTCACCAGTTTTCTGACGGCCCGCATCCGAATGAACTCCTTTGTGCCCCCGGCATCCTGAAATCGGCGTTGCCCATCAGGCCGGGCGGTCGTCTTCCCTTCGAGCCGACGCAACCCGACCCGTGGCCCACTTCCACCGAACGATGTGCGACCAACCTGCAACCAGGGCCGCGGCGGCCAACACCGTGCCCACAAGGACCGTCGGCTGCCGATATCGAATCGAACTGACGAACACAATATGTAGCATGGTGAAGTAGCCGGCAGGCAGGAGAATGAGCAGGTAGGGCCACCCACGCCGTCCCCATTTCCAGCCACCAACCAACATCGCCGCAAAAATCGGTACAAAACCTGCCGCAACCAACCAACGAATAACGCCGCTGCGAAACTCCGCGGCGTTGGGCCAGAGATTCCACATCCGCGTAAACTTTACGGCAGCCAATCGAACGACGTCCCCCGGATGGTCGGTTGCCCAATCCCAGGCCGCCCGTCGATAACGGCGATCAAGTCGAACCTCGAACCCGTCCGCCGACCGTCCGAGGCGAAGATCCTCCAGTTTCTGGGCATCGTAAAACGATTGAGAAAACTCCATCGAACTGGCGCCCGTCGCTCCCTCATGCAACCCGTCATATAAACTGGCGCCCACCTGCAATGTCGTCGGTACGAAATGACCCGTGACCCGATAATTGCGGACCCACCACGGCATCATCGCAATCACCAGACCCAACATCACCCAGCCGCCCATCATGGTGCGGCGCCCGCCCGGTTCTGACCGGCTCCCTCGACGCGGCCAAACAGAGGACCCCACGATTACCAACGGTGTGAATAGCAGCCAACTGGGCCGAGCCAGAGTCGCGCCACCCGCCAACAAGCCGGCGGACACGGCCCAGCCGATTTGCCCGACGCGGCGCGTCGCCCGCGTCGCGGAAACCCAACAGGCTAATTGACCTACCAAGAACGGACAAAACAACGATTCCGCCAAAACCAGTATGCTCATCGCTATGGCGCCCGGATAAACGGCCGCCAGGCCACCGGCTACCAACCCGGTCGGACCATCAAACACCAACGTGCCGAGCCATATCACTCCGGCGACGGCGACCGTTCCCAGAACAGCACCGACGATCCGCGCCGCCATGACCGGAGAGTTCCCGCCAACGAACCGTTTCACGCCGGCCAGCAACAGGGGATACCCGGGCGTTCGAAAAACACTGAAATCGGGCCCTCCATATTCATATCGATTTCCGGTCGCCAGGCGATCGGCCAGGTGCCAATAGCTATGGCTGTCGGGCAAGGACAGAAGGTGCGACTGGCCAAGACGCTGCTGCCACGTCCAGGCGGCACCTACCCGGATCGCCAAGGCGCTCAACAAGATCCCAACGATCATCCAACGACTCAACGCTCGTCCCCCAATCACGCGACTCCCAATCGGCGTGCGGCTCCGAAACAATGCGACGCAGCATACTAGGCCCGCTCCGACAATCGGGTCAAGATGAATAAAAAAGGGGTCAGGACCCTTTTTTTTTTGCAGGACCCTTTTTTGTCAGGGCGTGAGACGCAGGTGGGGGCCCGTTCGGTGGACTCGGATCCGGCCAGGGTAGGTGGCGGGAGGAACCGATGGCGATTCGGCCCGAACGACATGAGCCAGTTGGCGCCACCGGGCGTGGTCCATTGCCTGGAGGGGCCAGCCGTTTCGTTTCCAAATCATGATCATGAGCTCGGCCACTTCATACTCGGAAGCATCGCTCAGCAGCCGGCAATCGACGTCGCTCCCTCCATCGGAACGGCGAGTGACGCACCGGTCGTACCAAGTGTTCGTGCGAGCGTCCACGACCGACTGAGCCTCTCCGGCCAACTGCCCCAGTCGCCTTAGCGCATTGACCACATGGGGATTGAATTGATCTCTCAGGAGCGGCAGCAGTTCGAGTCGCAGGCGGTTGCGGGTGTAGTCCAGTTGGCCGTTACTGGAATCCAACCGATAGTCCTGTTGGCGATCGATCAGGAACTGCAACACCTGGGTGCGGGAGGCGGCCAGCAGCGGGCGTACGACGGTCGTCAGTTCGTTAAGGGGCCTCGCGGCGGGAATTCCAGCGAGCCCGGGCAATCCGGTACCGCGCAGGATGCGATGGAGGACGGTTTCCGCTTGATCTTCGGCCGTATGGGCGGTGGCCAGGAACCGTGCCCCGTGTCGTCGCGCCACTTGCTCGAGGAATTGATAGCGTTCGGCCCGCAGCTCGGCCTCGCCGACCGAATCTTGAGGGGCCCGGCCCTCGGGTTGTCCGAATTCGCACGGGACGGCTAGCCGTTGGCACAAACGGTCGACAAATGAAGCGTCGGCGGCCGATTCTTCACCTCGCAACTTATGATTAAAGTGTGCGACGACCAATCTCCCTGGTCCGGCGCGTTCGGCCAGCGACCTCCTCCGATCAATCAGCGCCGTCAGCAGTGCCACACTGTCGGGTCCCCCGGAGACCCCGATCGTGACGGTCAGGTCGGACCACTGTCGCGCGGGCCAGGCCTGGTCAAGTTGAAGGACAAAGGGATGGAGGGCGGTCATGTTGGGGTAAGCGGGTAAGGTGATTCGTAACAATCAACACAAATTCAACGTCATTCAGCGGTTAGGGAGTCGGGCTCCGGACGATTCCAACGTCTCGGACCGTTGCAAGCAGGCCGAACTCTGGTAACATAGTACTCGCGATGGCCCATTTCGGGGACACGGCGTTGGCCGTGGCGTCTTGGAAAGGGGCTTGCGGAGAGAACGATTTACTGACGACCATACGAGCGCGTTTGCCACCAGAATTCGGTTAACGATGCAAGCGGCCGAGTGGCTCGGATCGACACTGGACAATCGAGGTTAATTGCAGTCCGGATTTACTCCTTACCTTTTTGCCCGGCGAACTTGAATGAGAGCATGACGATGAATTGGCTCATCATTTTTTGCTGTTGGCTTCTGCGACGGCCACCGTTTGGTTGCTCGGAAATGCAGATGTTGGCAGTTCGTCGCGACGGTCGGTTGCAGCAGACGCTGCACGGGCGGCCTCAGCGGCAGTGGTCGGCAACGGGAATCAGCCGGTCACTCACCGGCTGGCTAAGGTACTTGGCTCCCAGGGTGCTATTGCAGGAGGGCAGGGCGGGCACCAGGGGGAGGCGAGCGAATCGGTTTGGGAGCGTGGCGCGTTGCGGCGTAGCGCGGCAGCACACTCACAACTGAACGACGACATGCCTCCGCGGAGACCCACAGACGGCTCCGCTCGGGGCGGACGCACTTTTCTCGATCGGCGATCTTGAGCCGTGGCCAGTTTCTGGCCGCTCGACCGCCCGACCTGTCGACTCGCCCGTGGGCGGATTTCCGATGAGTCTGCATCCGGCGATTCTGATGACCGCGCCGGTTCCAGCAGGAGAGCGGAAAGTGTTAACACCTCTAATCGGCGAGCTGAACCCGGGCTGGGTAGCGTTGATCACGGCCGTTTTGGCCATCGGCCTGACGTTTGTCGGCGTGAAATTCCTGGATCGGATCCGCAAGAAAGACGTGGAGACCGAGGCGAAGATGATTTTGGAGCGGGCCGAGCACGATGCGGGCAATCGTCGCAGAGAGGCCGAGCTGGAGATCAAGGAACGGGCGTTGCAGGAGAAGACTCGGGGCGAGGCCGAATTGAGTAAATCCCGAGACGCGTTGCGTGAGCGGGAGCGTTCGCTGGACAAGCGGCAGGAGACGATTGAGCAGCAGGCGGACGACGTGCGCAAGCAGGAGCGTATTGTCGAAGGGACTCAACGCCGACTGGCCGAACGACTTGAGGAGACAAACCAGCGCAACGGAGAGCTTACCAAGGTGCTGGACATGCAGCGTCAGACGCTGCATGAGTTGAGTGGACTCAACCAGCAAGAGGCGAAGAACAAGCTCCTGGAAATGCTTGACAAGGAGCTGACCCAGGAAACGGGTTCGGTGATCCTCCGTCACGAGCGGCAGATTGCCGAACGATGCGACACGATGGCACGTGAGGTGCTGCTGACCGCCTTGCATCGTTACGCGGCGGCCCACACAGCCGAGAACACGACCAGCACGGTCGACATCCCAAACGATGAAATGAAGGGGCGAATTATTGGACGTGAGGGCCGCAACATTCGCGCCTTCGAGAAAGCAACCGGCGTCGACGTGATCATTGACGACACGCCGGGAGTCGTGATTGTCAGCGGCTTCGATCCGGTCCGCCGCGAAATCGCTCGACAATCGCTCGACAAGCTGATTGCCGACGGGCGCATTCACCCCTCGCGGATCGAGGAGATTGTCGGCGACACGGAAAAGGAAATTGATGCGTTCATCCGCAAGAAAGGGGAAGAAGCATCCCAGGAAGCGAACATTCACGGGCTGCACGAACGGATTCTGTACATGCTTGGAAGGATGCACTTCCGCACCAGTTACAGCCAGAATGTCTTGCGGCACAGCATCGAGGTCGCTTTCCTGGCTGGAATGATGGCCGAGATCATCGGGCTGGACGGCGAATTGGCCCGCCGCTGTGGGCTCCTT
>CAYNDU010000044.1:0-17575 GCA_964395615.1 uncultured Pirellulaceae bacterium
CGAACGTGCCGCGCGGCCCAGCACCGCCGCGCAAAAACCGGCGGACGTCGACCCACTACCGACCATTCCATTCCGCCCAGCCCTTGTGATCCGAAAACGATCCGACCTGGTAAGCGCCCGCCGCATCCCATGCCTCGGCAATGATCTTCGTATCGGCGAGCAATGGGTCCTCGGTAATTGCCTCCACTAATGGAGGATTCGGTACCAGGTCACCGTGCCGGTCACGGCTCAAAATGGATGCCAGGTCAAACCGAAAACCGTCGACATGATAATTGTGTACCCAGTGGCGAAGACAGTTAAAGATCATCTCTCGAACGACCGGGTGATTTCCATTGACCGTATTGCCGCAACCCGAGTAATTGCTGTACCGGCTGCCGCCGTTGGCAATATGATAATAAACGTGGTTTTCCAGCCCCTTAAAGGAGAGGACCGGTCCGTGCTCATTGCCTTCACATGTGTGGTTGAATACGACGTCCAGGATGACTTCAATGCCGGCCTGGTGCAGTGCCTTGACCATCTGTTTGAATTCCAGCACCTGGCACCCCGGTTCCGACCCGACCGCGTAGCCTCGGTGAGGTGCGAAGAACGCAAGCGGATCGTACCCCCAGTAGTTTGGCCGCTCGGGCATCTGCCCAAGAATGTCGTGGATCGGAAACTCGTGAACCGGCATTAACTCGACCGCCGATACTCCGAGCGATTTCAAATACGGGATTTTCTCGATGACACCCAGATACGTGCCGGGGTACGAGGCCTGGCTCGATTTGCTTTGAGTAAAGCCCCGCACGTGCATTTCGTAGATCACGGTTTCCGACAGGTCATGGCGTAAGTGCCGATCCCCCTCCCAATCGAAATATCCGTCAATTGCCACACACTTCGGCGGCCGGATAATCCCGTCGGTCGACGGTTGAAATCGGCCGGCCAAGGCACTGGCATACGGGTCGATCAAGCGTGCCTGGCCGTCGAACCAGAAACCCTTTTCAGGATCGTGCGGTCCGTCCGCCTGGAAGTGGTAGAGTTGCCCGGGCCCGACGTCCTGGACAAAGATGCTCCATATATCGCCCCAACGATCGGAATACCGATCGAAAGAAATGACATCCGCCGGCTCGCGGTCGTCGACGTTGTCGTACAACAACAGTCGCATGGCGGTTGCCGACCGGCTGAAGACGACGAACTGGATACCACCGTCATGGATCTTCGCACCGTACGGCAGTGTATGAGTGAACTGAAATACTGGATGGGGATGTCGCATAAGCATGGATCAGCCTCGTGCTGTTCACGGGTGTAGGTCTTCGGAGTACGAAAAAACCATACCACCCGGTCGCGCACCAGGCCGGTCATTCACGTCCATTCTGGTCAAAAAACAACCCGTTCGTCGCCCGTCGCAGCGTCTGGCGAAGCCCAACCGTCCAGTCCGCTTGGGAGGACGACCCGGACTTTATCAGTCACAAAAGCCAGCCCAGTTTCCAACGGCCGTAGCGCCGTCGTGAAGGCACCCCTTTGTCGTGGAAGACAGCCCGCCGTAGCGATCGAAACGGAGTAACGTGGAATCCCCCGGTCGGGGCTTCTTCTCGCCGGCGACTAGCCGATCCGTTCCCCGGGCCGGCGATCTCTCCGGCCCTGTCAGCCGGCAAATCGGCTCGGCTAGTCGTCCTCTTCCCGGAACGTATCGTGGCAATCGTCGCACGATCGCGTGAGTTGTTTGAGTGCTTCCTTCGCGGCATCCTGGTCGCCCTGTTGGGCCACCTGGAAACAGTGATGAGCGGCCTCGCGCATCCGGGCACAATAGGCGATCCATTTTGCCTGATCTTCATCGTCGGCACAGTAAGTATCATCGAACATGGAGACCTGGGCGATCGCCGCCAGCGTCGCAGCGATCCGAGTCGCCTTGTCCTGCGATCGACTGAGACGTCGTACGGCCCCTCGCAGCCGCGTGTTGAGTACGGGAACCTGGTGCATTAGCTGATCGATATCCCCGACCGGCTGCCAGGCAAGCGGCTCTGCATTGCCCTTCGACTCGAGGGCCTGATCGAGTTTCGCGAGCGCCTTCCGAGCTGCCTCTCCGTCATCGGCTCGGTCGGATAACTCGAGCGCTGCCTTCATCACCAATCCTGCCTTCCCTTTCCACGCGTTCGTTTCGTCGTGATGCCCCATCACCATCGCAACAACGGCGATCGTCTGCGCGTCCTTGGTCACCCGCTTGACCTGGGACGAACCATATTCGTCATCCTCTTTCAAGTCATCGTGTATGCGCTCCAACGTCTCGGCGACCTGTGCTTCCAAGGCCTTGGCCGGAGCGTAGGTCGATGGCTTGCGCGACACCTCCTCGGAGGGAACATCCGCACTGGACCACGAGATCCAGGCCAATGTACAGAGCCCGAGACCGAGCAGGACCGACCGAATTTCGCCAAGTTTCATCACCACTTCTCCCGTCAAAGTTCCCGCTTCATCTCGTTACACGTGCCCTAAGAATAGCCGAATTCCAGCCGCCGGGCCAATGGGAGTCGGGTTCGGCCCCTCGGATGGCGACCGAGTCGTTGACAATGTGCCGAAGCGACCCGTAGAATTCGGGCTCACCACGCCAACCCGAGCAATATTCATGGGCAAAGCCACCTACAAAGACGCCGGTGTCGATCTGGAACTCTACCGCCAGTCGATGGACCGATTGCCTCAACTGATGCATCGGACGTTTTCACCACGAGTCATGCGTCTGGACGGCGGATTTGCAGGCCTGTTTCGGCTGGATTTTCACAGCCGCCTCTTCGCTCGAGACTACACCGACCCCGTCCTGGTGTCAGGCACAGACGGCGTGGGGACCAAGTTGAAAGTGGCCAATTTGGCGGACCAGCACCAAACAGTCGGTATCGACCTGGTCGCCATGTGCGTCAATGACATCATCTGTTGCGGTGCCGAACCTCTCTTCTTCCTCGATTACGTGGCGATGAGCCAGGATGATCCGACGTTGCTCGAGCAGATTGTGCAGGGCGTCAGTGACGGATGTCTCGACGCGGATTGCGCCCTGCTCGGCGGCGAAACGGCCATCATGCCCGATCTTTATGCGAAGGGCGAATACGATCTGGCAGGTTTCGCCGTAGGAGTGGTGGACCGTAAGGAATTGATCGACGGTTCGGCCATTGCGGCCGGCGATGTGGCCCTGGGTGTTGCCTCCTCGGGGCTGCACTCCAATGGGTTCAGCCTGGTGCGCAAGGTCGTTTTCGATATGAACGGGCTTGGCGTCGACGACCAGGTCCCTGATTTGGAAGCCACTGTCGGAAGCGCACTCATGACGCCGACTCGGATCTACGCCCGCGCCGTTCGCCGCGTCTTGACGCACTACCGGGTGAAACGAGTCGTACACGGTATCGCTCATATCACGGGTGGCGGACTATTTGAAAACGTTGAACGGATCCTCCCAACCGGATTGCACGTCGATTTTGCTCGTGACAGTTGGGAGGTCCCCCCTGTCTTTCCCTGGCTGGAATCGCTCGGCAGTATCGAGCCTGAGGAAATGCAGCGGGTCTTCAATATGGGCTTGGGCCTCGTGCTGTTTGTCAACGAATATTTCGCCGACAGCGTTCGCCGGCTCTTGGAAAGAGAATCGCTGATGAGCTGGCAGATCGGGAAAGTCGCCGAAGGTGGAGGCGGGGCGAACTGGTCGGCTCGGTGATCACCCCGACGCACCCTACTGCGTAACCTGGACCGAATCGCGGCCCGCATCGGCCTGCTCGAGTGCCGCCAACACCTGCCCCTCTGTGATCAGCCCGTCAAACAGAATGGGCGGGTCACCGTTACCTGGATAAATCGCGAGGAACGGAATCGCTCGGCCCTCGTTCCCCAATTCAACCAATAACTGGTCGACTGCTTCGTTCTTATGCGTCTTGTCCGCCCGGATTCGGACCACGCCGTGCTTGTTGACCCATGCTTCCACGTCATCTGTGTTCAAGGCGACCGCCTCGTTTGTTTGGCAAGTCGCTCACCAGTTGGCCGTGAAGTCAACCAACACGGTGTGCCCCTCCGCCAGGTTCTGGTCGAGAGTGAGGCGTGTGTACGGAATCCAACCTTCCGCCGGCACCAAGACAAGAAATCCCAAGGCCGCGCCGGCGGCAATGATCAGCAGCGAGTTGCACCAGCCAAGTAACCGGGCACGCGTCCCCGCGGTCAATGGCACTCGGCCAATCCACCAACACCCGATACCGATGCCCAGCAGCAGCACCAACGTTGATGTGATCCACTTCTCGGGCACCGACCGGAACAGGAAGATGACCGTCCCCAACAGCAGAAAACCCATCAGCTGTTTAAAGGTTTCCATCCAAGCTCCCGGTTTGGGCAGAGCGTTGATCAATCGAGGAAATGCTCCGATCAACAGGTACGGAGCGGCCATGCCCAGTCCGATACAGGTAAATGCCAGGAATGTCACGCCCGTCGGTTGTTTAATGGCCCAGCTGACGGCCGGAACTAACAATGGCCCTGCACACGGAGTCGCCAGGATTGTCGACAAAACGCCCTTCGAATAGGCACCCGCAGCACCTTCGCGCTCCGCCGCCTTCCCCATCTTGCCGCTTCCAACGAATCCAGGGATGGGAATCTCCCAGGTGCCCAGAAAACTGAGTCCGAAAGCGAAGACAACCGACAACATCGAGACCGTAAAGGCCGTATTGCTGAAGTGTTCGGCCCAACCCATATTGGCGAAGGCAGCCATCCCGGCCAGGACCCAGAATACCGATAACAGACCGAGCGAAAACCAGAGATTCAACGTCAGAATCTCTCGTCGACTACCGCCCGCCTGTTGGACAAACGACATGACTTTCAAGCCGATCACTGGCAGAACACAGGGCATGACATTCAGAATCAATCCTGCCAGGAACGCCACGGCCAGCACAAAGAGCAGCGGCCGTTGTGACAGGTCGTCGGATGATGATGAAGCGATCGTCACCAACGTAGAAGTTGCCTGCAGATGCGTTGCAGCATCCTTTGCCACCGCCTCGTAACTGTCCGATGAAAATGCCATCGGCACCAGCCCCTTGGCCGTCGTCGGTCCGACGGTGAGAGTCACCTGAAACTCGGCGCCGGTCGGCTGATCACACACTTCCGACGTACAGGTCTGGTACGCAATCGCACCCTTAAGCTCATATTTGCCCGGCTGGGTGCCCGCCGGCACCGTGACTGGAATGGACCAACTGACCGTCGCCTCGTGGTAGGCCAAGGGTTCGGAACCGTCGTCCGGCGCGGGTTCGGTCTTTGGGGCCTCGGAAACTTCCGTCGGACCCACGGGCCAGCCGAGCGTTTTGCGCAGGACGATCAGTGTCGGCTTGAAGCCCAGGTTCTTATCGATTTCCGCCCGTTCGTAAATGTGCCACGATTCCGGCATGGTCGCCGTAATCACCAGCTTGACCTGTTCGCCCGGCTTCACTTCCTTTGGCTCGGCGTGGCCGGAAAACGTGGCGTGCGTGCTCGAATCGTGAAACGTCCCGCTTGCCTCAACCGGTCGATAGAAGCCGTTGAACAAACACTCGACGCCGATATTCTCGAGCAGGACACATGACCCACCTGTCTCGCAAGCCTGACCGTTGACGACCGCGCCGATCGTGATTTTCGCCGGGTCCACGTTCGGCGCCAGCTCGATGGGCATCGTCCACGTAACCTCCACCGAAAACTCCTCGCTCATCACGTCGGGAAACGCGGGGTCGACGTGAACGTGAGGATCGCGGTCCGCTTGAAACTGCCCCATCAAGCGAACGTCCGTGGAGGGAGTCACGGCAATCTCGGTCGCCATCGGCCCGCCGCTCGCCTGCGTTGTCGAGTACAGGTGCCAGTTGGGCTGAATCCTTGCGTGAATCAAGAGGCGGCCCTCTCGAGTGCCCTCGGCCACCTGAAACTCACCGGTGAATTCCGCCTTCGCGCCAGGGGCCCCGCTCATGCCCGGCGGCCCGAGCAAATTGAACGGGTCATCAGCGCCGGGAAGTGGCGGGCCGCCCGGAAGGGGTGGCGGTTGGGCGGTCGACACGGAACACGTAATCGAACCGGCAACCAAAAGGCCGGCGAGCAGTCCGAATACGAAACCCTTGCGATTGCGACGCAACGTCATGGCAAACGATACTCCCTACAAGTTGTCATCGGCCGCAATCGCCTCGAAAAGAGGGTGCGTAGAGCGATTCTAGCGGCCGATTCAAGAGACGGTCAACGCCACAGGCACTGATCCCCTCTGATTATCGGCTCGCCATCGTCCCGCGTATGTGAACCAGTTCACGTTCGCCCCGCGGATATTGTGCCCCGGCACGGACTTCGAGTCATTCTGCGGCAGCAGGGGACCGGAGCGAGAAAGGGCATTCGCTTCGGCGGCCAGGAGCAGGATGCGCCTTTTGGCCACGGCAAGGAACGCCACCCATGGCCTTACGGGCCCACGGATAAGGAAACGGCTCGATGCGTGTTTGCCGGCTGTCATGCGACGGCATGTGACCAGATTAGTCGTTGGCGAGAAACTCCTGTAACTGAAGCTGAAGACGCTGGGTAATCGAGTCGAGTCGTGCCAGCACGGTCTCGCGCGACTCGAACTGAATCCGATCCTCTTCGATCCACTTAGCCCAATTGGAGGCCGACAGCAACGGTTCCGAGACTCGAATCAGGTCCAGCAGCTGAAGCTCGGGTTCGCTGAGGTCAACCTGATGCCGATAGAGGGTTACCGCTTGCGACCATCGAGTGGGGTCTGTGCCACACAGGCTGCCGAGCAAGCGAGCGATGTCGGCCACACGCGGCCCGACACGGGCTGCTCCGTAGTCGATAATTCCCGTCAGGTGGTCGCCCTGAAGCAAGAGGTGGTCGTGCCAAAGGTCACCGTGAATAGGCTGCATCGGCACGTTGAGTGAGTCGACCGTCGCAACTCGATTGATGATCTGTCCGGCAATTGGGGATGCGAGTTCACGAATCCAGCACATGCGAGCGGACAACTCGTCGTCGTGGACTGGACCATCCGACTGAGGGAAGACCGACAACCGGTTCCAGGCCGATCGCAATCGTCGAACCAATTCGGTGACGTCATAACAGGCCACCCTTTTGGCATGAACGTCCGTCTGCCAGGCCAGATGGAGTTGAGCCACGTGGTCAACGACGCTACGCAAGCGTTCCGGTGTTGGGTTGGAGGCAAAATCGGGACGACCAGGCATCCAGGGCGTGATTTCCCAAAGTTCATGCCGCCGCTCGATCCAGGTCGTGCCCTGACTCGTCGCTCGAGGAAGGGGGACGAATGCGCATCCGGAATGGACGGCTCGGCGCAACCAGCCGTGGATCATTGCGAGTCGTGCGGCCGTCTTCCCCGATCGCCAGTTACGCAGACACCAGACCCGTTCGGAGGCCCTCAGCTGCCAGAATTCGACGCCGCTGAGCCCTCCGGCCGAACCGAGGTACCGCACGTGGGACGGGCTCAGAGCGAATGGCGGAAGCACGTCCCGTTCAATGGACCGCCACCGGTCGGAATCGCGGGAATTCTGTCCGATCATGCTTCCCTCGAAACGCCTTTTCCTGTTATTCTGAGCAACCCGGACGAACCAAGCTCGCTCGCCTGCCGGGCCGATTCGGTAGGTGCGAATCCGTTTCTGGAGATCTCAATCATGAAGATGGTTATCGCCATCATCCAGCCGACGAAGCTGAATGCCGTCCGCGAAGCACTGGTAAAAATCGGTGTTGAGCGGATGACCGTCTGCGACGCGCAGGGATTCGGTCGGCAGCGGGGGCATACGGAATTGTACCGGGGGGTGGAATACAAAACACACCTCCTGCGCAAAGTGACTCTGGAAATCGCGGTCAACGACGATTTCCTTGAGGCCACGATTGAGAAGCTCAGCCAGGTTGCTCGGACCGGCCCGGACGGCAATATCGGCGATGGCAAGATCCTGGTGCTGCCGCTCGACGGAGTGACCCGCATCGGAGGCGTCACGACCGGCCCCGAGGCGGTCTAGCTGGACTGCTCCGCGACACCCGGTACTCCGTCAGCATCGGTAGTCAACTCGGGCAGTTGGCCCTCGACTCGGTGCCCGCCGACGTAGACGTCGTCGAATTCCGTCCGGTCATTCGCTTGTCGCATGAGCAAGTAGATCGCTCCGGTCGCACACCAGAAGAAGCCATAGCGAAAGGCGCCGGCCATCGCCATCACCATGGCGTGGAAGAACTGAATCAAGAAGCTCGCCGATTCAACGGCGGCCGAACCGGTTCCTCCACCCATCGGCGCCAGGCGGCGAAGGGAATCGGATCCGGCACCCCACGAGACATTCCAGTAACTGAAATAGAGCACTGCTTGCGCGAACCAGTGAACACAGAGGAACCCAAAGGCTCCCATCACACACGCCACCACAACATAAAACAGATAATGGAGCGGGCGTCCGAACGTATAGCCGTAACAGCGCTGGGACGCCTCGAATACGTCCCCCATTTCTTCGCTGCAGATGGCTCCCCACATCAGCGGCCAGCCGAACGCCAACCCGCCGAGAATGACGGTGACGACCAAACCGCTGATCAGTACCAGGATCCAGAGCAGGGCTGCCAACAACATCCCCACGTCGAATCGCATGAGCAGGCCGATCAAAGTCGCTCCGATCACCGCAATCAACACACCAAAAAGGGGAAATAGCGGGGCTCCGGCCAGCGAGGTGTAGCGGCGAGCGGCGAACCGGATGGCAGCAAACATCCCTTCGCGTTCCTGACGCCCCAGCTTCATCACGGCCATTCGAGTGATCGCGCCTCCGAACAGCGCCCAGACCAGCAGATTCCAAAGGGTCCCGACCAAGAGGTAGGCTCCCTGCGAAAACGTCGTCTGGAAGCTGAACAGGTGAGCCACCGGGCGCATCAGACGCGTTACCGGTTGCGTCACCGGCGCCACCCATTCGTTCCAGCTTTGAGGCATCCAGGCCTGCCGTAGTTTCCACGGAGGCGCTCCAGGCTGCGGCTCTGCTTCAGAAGGCCAGGCATGATTTGCTTCGACGATCCGTTGCATCTCGGGGCTACCGTCATCTTCGGTCAGCAACCACTCGGCCGACCACCACCCGCTGGGCATGATCAACGCTCCCACCAGAGCCAGCAGCAAGATGGGCATCGTCGTAGCAAGACGCAGCGCGCGAGTGAGCAGGAGCAACGGCATCAACGCGCGGGGCGTCACGGACCGTTCGACGCCCGGTCGCTCGGCTCCGACGACGGGGTCAGTTTCTTGCTGAGCCATGATGGACACCCTTACGCAGAATGTTCTTCGTCGGGATGGTTTGTGTGATCTGCGTCACTCTCTCCCTCGAGGGGCAATCCGTAGTCCTCGTTAAACCAGTGGTACAGATCGACGGATCGACAACGCTCCGAGCAAAAAGGGAATGCGTTCGATCGCTCGACACGTGTCGGTTTGCCGCAGGTCGGACAATGTGGAACGCCGGCCATTGGTGATCGCCTGTCTCTTCAAGGCCCACAACTGCTGCGCCAGTCTCTTGTACCCCGAGCAATCGCGGCTTATTTCTTCGATCCGCCGTCGGAGGATCCCTGGGAACTCGCCGAGCCACCCGATTTGCCCGCGTCCGATTTCTTATCTCCGGATTTCTTCTCGGAGGACTTCTTTTCCGACGCTTTCTTGTCCGAGGCCGCTCTTTTCTTATACGATTCGCTGCGATAATCGGTCTGATAGAACCCGGAACCCTTGAAGACGACGGCCGCTCCGGCTCCGATCAATCGGCGAAGCTTGTTCTTCCCACATTCGGGACACTTTCGTTTTACGGGTGCCGTGATCGACTGAAATAACTCGAATTTGTGCTCGCAGTGATCGCATTCGTAATCGTAGGTTGGCATCGCATTCTCCTATGAGCAGGCATTGCCTGCAAGACGGTCGTCGTAAATCCGAACAGAGCCCCCCGGCGCTCACGCGTGAGCCCGATCTGGGGCCCCACGCTGACTGCCGGCCGCAGGCAGTCAATCACCAGCGACAGGCTGCTGCCTGCGGAGCCTGCATTCCGGCACTTCTTACGAACGCTTATCGGCCGTTTGTTGGTTGGCTTGCTACCCCGCTGCCGGTTCCGGAGCACCGGGCTCGGCGGGTAACGACGAGACCATTACCTGGCTCGGCCGAACGACCCGGTCGTGCAAGCGGTACCCCTCCTGCGTCACTTGCATGACGGTTCCAGCGGGATGTTCGGTACTGGGCATCTGCACGATCGCCTCGTGCACGCTCGGATCGAACGGCAGGCCGTGCGCGTCAATTCTCCGGCAATGGTGCCGTTCGAGCACGGTCTGCAGTTGTTGAGCAACCATGGTAACACCTTCAAGCAGCCCCTTGCTGGGCTCCGATGGCTCAGCGGCGTCGAGTGCTCGGTGGAGGTTGTCAACGACATCCAGGAGATCGCGAAGTAACGGCATGGCGGCGTACCGCATTTGCTCGTCCATCAACCGCTGAGATCGTTTGCGAAAGTTTTCGAGTTCGGCTTGCAAACGGAGGCTTCGGTCCTTCGCGGCGCTCAGTTGCTCGGCGAGGTTCTCGTTGTCATCGAGTTCCAGTTCGGCCCGGTCGCCGTCCTGATCCTCGGACCCCGCGTCGACTGATTCGGTTGCGGCCATGTCTTCGTGTTTGGGGCGATCGGCATCGCCGGTGTCGGTTGGCGAATCGTCATCCAGGGGAAGGGCACTCGCCGGCCCTTCGGGTTGGGGATCGTTTTGCGGTTTGGGCGTATCGCCGGGTGTGGCAGCCGTCACGATGCGCTCTCCTGTTCTGAGGGATCCGTGGAAGTGAAGTAATCCTTCAGCTTATCGAGAAAACTCTTTCGCTGAGGCGTCACGTCATGATGTTCGAGTTCGGCCAGTTCTCGCAGGATCTCTTCCTGCCGATCATTGAGCTTTTTCGGGACCTCGATGAAAGTGCGGACGAACAGGTCACCGCGAGAGGCGCTGCCGTGCGGGTCGGGCATTCCACGTTGAGGTAGTCGAAAGTCATGGCCTGACGGAGTGCCTCGCGGGATGTTGATCTCGTCACGACCCTGGAGCGTCGGGACCTCGATCGTTGCACCGAGCGCCGCCTGACTGTAGCTGATCGGCAATTCCAGGAGCAGGTGTTGGCCCTCGCGGTGGAACAGGTCATGTTCTTTGATCGAGACGAAGCAATAGCAATCTCCGGACGGCCCGCCATCGGGACTTGCTTCGCCCTGCCCGCCAAGTCGGACACGCATACCGTCGTCGATTCCGGCCGGAATTGGCACGCTCAGCTTGACCTGTTCGGCCTGTACGCCACTGCCGCCACACGATTCACATCGATGTTTGATAATCGAACCGTTTCCGTGGCAGGAGGGACAGGCCGTTTGCACGCGAAGAATACCTGCCGATTGGACGACCTGGCCGGCTCCGCCACACCGGCGGCACGTTTCGCGAGAGGATCCGGGCCGAGCTCCATTTCCGTCGCACGTATTGCAGAGCGTATTTCGTTCGAAAGCGACCGTTTTCTCAACACCGGCAGCGGCTTCTTCGAGCGTCAACGTAACGCGGCAACGAACGTCGTTTCCCCGGCGGGCCGATCGGCGGCGCCGTCCGCCACCGAAGAAGTCACCGAACATGCTCCCGGAGAACATGTCGCCAAAGGCTTCGAGGATATCTTCGACGTCGTGGAACTGAGTGGCTGCTCCATCGACTCCGGCATGCCCGAACCGATCGTATCGGGCTCTCTTTTCCGCACTCGCCAACACCTCGTACGCCTCGGCCGCCTGTTTGAACCGATCGGTGGCTTGATCGTCGCCGGGGTTGCTGTCCGGATGATACTTGATCGCCAACTTCCGATAAGCGTTGGCGATCTCCTTATCTGAGGCCGTGCGGGGCACGCCAAGCACGGCGTAGTAGTCCTCTTTATCTGTCATATCGGCCATGATAAGGAAAGGGGAAAAAAACAGGCCACTCCGTGCGGAAGTGGCCTGCCAGGGTATGTCCGACGTTACCGCGTACGGCTTACCGCTTGCGGTGAACTAGGCAACACTGCCCTCGACTCGCGTCTTCTGCTTGTCATCATCATCATAAGTCGTCACGAGCGTTTCCGTCGTCAGCAGCAGACCAGCGATGCTGGCCGCATTGCTCAACGCCGTCCGAACGACTTTCACCGGATCGATCACGCCCGCTTTGAACATGTCGGTATATTGGCCAGTGTGGGCATTGTAGCCGACATTAACACCGCGTGATGCCACTTCATCGGCGACGACCGAGCCGTCGATGCCGCCATTATCGGCGATTTGACGGAGCGGAGCGTCGAGTGCGCGACTGACAATATCGACGCCGATCTTCTCGTCGCCGCGGGCACCACTACGGGCGGCCGTGACCGCCTCTTTGCAGCGGAGAAGCGCCACACCGCCACCAGGGAGGATGCCCTCTTCGACCGCCGCACGGGTCGCGTGCAGAGCGTCTTCGACTCGAGCCTTCTTCTGCTTCATGTCGGCCTCCGTCTCGGCACCGACCGAAACGACCGCCACACCGCCGGCCATCTTCGCAAGACGCTCCTGGTATTTTTCCTTGTCGTAATCGCTGTCGGTCTGCTCGATCTGTGCCTTGATCTGCTCGACCCGCTTGTCGATATCCGAACGTTTACCGCCTCCCTCGACGATCGTCGAAGCGCCCTTGTCGACCGTGATTTTCTTGGCTCGGCCAAGATGTTCGATCGTCAGGTTCTCGAGCTGGATGCCAAGGTCCTCGCTGATCAGCGTTCCACCGGTCAGCACGGCGATGTCGCCGAGCATCGCTTTGCGGCGATCGCCGAATCCCGGCGCCTTGACGGCACAGACGTTCAGCGTGCCACGCAGCTTGTTAACGACCAGCAATGTCAGGGCCTCGGCTTCGACGTCCTCGGCAATGATCAACAGCGGTTTGCCGGTCTGGCTCGTCTTCTCCAGGATTGGGATCAGGTCGCGAATGTTCGTGACCTTCTTTTCATGGATCAGGATGTACGCGTCGTCGAGCGAGCACTCCATGCTGGACGGGTCATTAATGAAATAGGGCGAAATGAAGCCCTTGTCAAATTGCATCCCGTCGACGTACTCGACGTTCGTGTCCCGAGTCTTCCCTTCTTCGACCGTGATCACGCCGTCCTTGCCTACCCGCTCCAAGGCGTCGGCCAGCAACTGGCCAATCACCATGTCGTTGTTCGCGCTGATCGCGCCGACATCGGCCACTTGTGCCTTCTGGGAAACCGGCTTTGCCATATCCACCAGTTTGGCCTCGGCCGCGTCCACCGCTCGCTCGATGCCGCGCCGAATGGCCGCCGGATTGGCTCCGGCCACGATGTTCCGAAGGCCTTCGCGAAAGATCGCGCGAGCCAGAACGGTTGCCGTCGTCGTGCCATCGCCGGCCAGGTCCGACGTCTTCTGGGCGACCTCGACCACAAGTTTCGAGCCCATGTTCTCGAAACGATTTTCCAATTCGATTTCCTTGGCGACCGTGACGCCGTCTTTGGTGACCGAAGGTCCGCCAAACGACTTGTCAATGATCACGTTGCGCCCGGTCGGCCCCATCGTAATGGCCACCGTGTCGGCCAGTTTATCGATGCCCTGCATAATCTTCTGCCGAGCCTGGTCTTCAAAAAGAAGTTGTTTTGCCACGCTTCCAAACCCTCTACGAAAAAAGTCGCGTTGGTTGTATTCGGGAACGTCCCGGTGCCCGGGCCGTCGGAGAGGCGAGCTGCCGCCTTCCGCCACGCGTCCACTTTACTGAAAGTGCTACCGTGCTCCTGAGGTCACTGAATCACCTTGGCCAGAATGTCCGTCTCGCGCAAGATCTTCACCTCGTCGCCATTGATCTCGATATCCGAGCCGCCGTACTTTCCGTAGATGACCTCGTCGCCGACGGCCACCGACAACTCGGCCCGCTGTCCGCTGTCGAGCAACTTGCCGGGGCCCACGGCCACGACCGTGCCGCGCTGCGGCTTTTCCTTCGCCGTGTCCGGCAGGACGATCCCGCCTGCCGTCGTCTCTTCGGCCTCGATCGGCTCGACAACCACTCGATCATCCAATGGTCGAATCTTGATTTTTGCCATGATGGTTATTCCTTCCGAAATACGCGTAATGGTGTCTGTAGCTATTCGTACGTTTTCTCATGATCGGCTGGCCGAGTGGAACGGGTCGTGCCCGAGGAACCCTCTGGCCAGTCCGTATGGATTTACATCATGCCCGGCATGCCGCCGCCCATGCCGCCCATACCGCCCATGCCACCCATGCCCGGCATGCCGCCGCCCATGCCGCCCATGCCGCCCATGCCGCCCATACCCTCCATGCCGTGATCATGGCCGCCTTCGGGCTCGGCCTCCTCGGCCGGAATGTCAGTGACTAACGAGGACGTCGTGAGCAGAAGTCCCGCCACGCTGCCGGCATTTTGCAGAGCCGTGCGTACGACTTTTGCCGCGTCGACGACTCCCTGTTCCACCAGGTTGCCGTAGTCGTCCTTCTCAACGTTGTATCCCTCTTGCTTGCCCCTCAGCTTTCGCACTCGAGCCACGACAACCGCACCCTCCTGCCCAGCATTTTCAGCGATCGCACGTAGCGGGTAGTCGAGGACCCGGCGCACGATGTTGGCTCCGGACAATGCGTCACCGTCGAGCCCCAGGTTATCGAGTGCCTTTTCGCTGCGAATCAGGGCCACACCGCCGCCCGGCACAATGCCCTCCTGCAACGCGGCCTGTGTCGCGGAACGAGCATCTTCGAGCAACGCCTTGCGCTCCTTCATTTCCGTTTCCGTCGCCGCGCCACACTGAATGACGGCAACGCCCCCAGCCAACTTGGCCAGACGTTCTTGCAGCTTCTCGCGGTCGTAGTCGCTATCGGTCTGGTCGATTTCACGACGAATCTGGTCTGCTCGGCCCTGAATGTCGGCCTTGCTGCCGGCTCCGCCAACGATGACGGTCTCATCCGAATTAATGCGAACGCTCTTGGCCTGCCCCAGATCAGTGATCTTGAGACTCTCCAGGTCGATTCCCAGGTCTTTGAAGATCGGCTGAGCCTTGGTCAGGACCGCGATGTCTCCCATCATGGCCTTACGCCGGTCGCCGTAACCGGGCGCCTTGACGGCGGCCACGTTGAGAATGCCTCGCAATTTATTGACCACCAACGTCGCCAACGCCTCTCCGTCGACGTCTTCAGCAATGATGAGCAACGGCTTCTTGGCTTTGCTGACGGCCTCCAGGATCGGAATCAGACTCTTGTTGCTCGAGATCTTCTCTTCAAAGATCAAGACCAGACAGTTGTCCAACTCGACGGTCATCTTGTCCTGGTTGGTAACGAAATGCGGAGACAGAAAACCACGATCGAACTGCATGCCTTCAACCACTTCGACGGTCGTCTCGGCGCTCTTTCCCTCTTCGATTGTGATCACGCCGTCTTTGCCGACCTTCAAGAAAGCATCGGCCAGTACGTTGCCGATCGTCGGGTCATTATTGCCGGCAATCGTCGCGACCTGCTGAATCTCTTTCTTGGACTTCTGATTGATCGGCGTTGCCAACTTTGCGACGGCATTGCAGATAGCTTCACATCCGGTGGAGATCCCGCGTGACAAGGCCATCGGGTCGGCCCCCGCCGCGATCATCTTCAGACCCTCGCGGTAAATGGCTTCGGCCAATACGGTCGCGGTCGTCGTGCCGTCGCCGGCCACGTCGTTCGTCTTGCTCGCCGCTTCCTTGACCAATTGGGCGCCCAGGTTTTCCTCCGGGTCGTCCAGGTCGATTTCCTCGGCGACCGTGACACCGTCTTTGGTGATCTTTGGCGATCCCCATCCCTTGTCCAACACGGCGTTGCGTCCGCGTGGTCCCAATGTGCTCTTGACCGCGCGGGTCAACTTCGAGACACCTGCCAGCAGAGGCTGTCTGGCTTCGTCATCATAGACCATCTTTTTTGCCACGTCCGGATTCCTCCTGTTGCTTGCGCTATCTGTAACACCGCCACCGGAGACCTGCGAGTCACGCTGCCCGCTCTGGTCGGCGGTCCGGTCAGTCGTCTGTAGCCGGGCGGTGAGCCGGTCGTCCACGTCGTATGCCTTCGAAGCAAATGACAGACCGGTCACGTGCCCATTGATCCCTGCAAGCCGTGTGCCGAAATCGGGGTGTGTCGTCGCAAAGCATATTAAACAAACGACTTAAATCTTTTCGGTTCTCGCCATCGAGGACGGCGATGGCCGAGCAACGGCAGGACGGTGCCATTTTGGCAGGGCGACTCGACGGGTGCGAACAACCGCCGGTCTTCACGAATCGGCTTCGACAATCGCCGCGCAGACCCCGCGGTCGCCGCGCAGATCCCGCGGTCGCCGCGCAGATCCCGCGGTCGCCGCGCAAATCCCGCGGTCGCCGCGCAAATCCCGCGGTCGCCGCGCGATTTCGTCACGGCGTGAAGTCGTCGTCGGGGCGGATACCCATGGCGAATTGGGCCAGCAAGTCGGCCCCTCGATCGAGATCATCCAGTGCAACGGTTTCCACCGCGCTGTGCATGTAGCGGTTTGGGACGGCGACCAGGCCCGTCGCCACGCCGTCGCGACTGATCTGCAGGCTGTTTGCGTCGTTCGGCGTCGCTCGGCCAATCGATGCCAGTTGATACGGAAGGGAGTGCTCGTCACACGTTTCGATCAGCCGGTCGGTCACTCGCGGGTTCATATTCGGGCCGCGAAAGACGACCGGGCCGCCCCCCAAAGTAATCTCGCCACGTTGCCGCTTGTCGATCGTCGGGCAGTCCGTGGCATGCGTAACGTCGACCGCGATGGCCACGTGCGGATTGATGGCGTGAGCGCTCGTTTTTGCTCCACGCAAGCCGATTTCCTCCTGTACGGTCGAGACCGCAAAGAGCGCACCGCTGAGCCGCTCGGGATCGACGCGACGAAGGGCCTCCAGGACCACCCACAAGCCGGACTTGTCGTCCATTCCCGGCGCATTGGCCAAGCCGTTACGCATGGATTGGAAACCGAGTTCCAGCGTGATCGGGTCTCCGATCCGCACAACCTGGCTCGCCTCGTCCCGGTTGGCGGCGCCGATGTCGAGCCACAGATCCTCAAGCTTGACCACCTGCTTTCGCTCGGATTCGTTCAGCAGGTGGATCGGTTTCCGAGCGATAACGGCCGGAACAGGACCTTGCTGGGACCACAGAGTCATCCTCTGCCCAACCAATTGCTGCGAGTCCCAACCGCCGATGGTCTGGGCGTAGACGTAACCGGCCTCGTCGATGTGCGAAACGAGCATGCCGATCTGATCGCAGTGCCCGGCCAGCATGATCCGGACCGGACCGTCCGGCCCCCGGCTGACCATGACATTCCCGTGGACGTCAGTGGTAACCCGATCCGCAAAGGACGTGGCATACTCGCGCACCAGTTGCTGAACGTCCTGTTCATACCCCGATGGGCTGGGCGTTGCGAGCAGACGTTTCAGAAAATCGAGTGAATCGGGGGTCATCGTGTCGGCACTTGCTACGAAAGGAACGGAGTATCTACGGACGAAGGTATCTACGGACGAAGGTATCCAAGGACGAAGGTATCCAAGGACGAAGGTATCCAGGCCGGATCTCTCCGGACCGGACCCCAGGAATGGAACCTCGAGGGCGAGGACCGGGTCGCTCGGGCGACGAAC
>CAYNDU010000045.1:0-11777 GCA_964395615.1 uncultured Pirellulaceae bacterium
GGATGCGCAGAGAGAGAACAGAGCGACTGAGAGTGCAAATCAGCGGCCGGCAGCAACAGCACATTCGTCGGCGAGATGCGGGAAGGGGGCTGGTGTGGCTGCCGCTCGGCTGCCCTGCATCCGGCCGGCCCGAGTGACGCGGTTCCATCCGGTGAGGACCCGAAAAGGGGAAGGCAGACGATAACGGCAGCGGCGCAGCGAGCGGTGAGGCGAGCATCGATCATTGGCGAACGTCTCCTGGCGTGACGGCGTGAGTGAGCACGTCAGGATACCAGAAATGCGACAATCATCCAGCAGGCGCCGATTCGTCCCAGTTCATCTTCACGCGAACGACTCCGTCTTCGGTCGTGGTTTCGGTGCTCATTTCGGGTGAGTGGAAGATCTTCAGCATGCCGGCATTTTCGGGCAGGACGTCGGCATGGAATTCTCGCAGTCCGGCGTTCTTGCCGATGTCGAACAAACGCCCGAAGAGGTAACTGCCGAGTCCTTTTCGCTGCCAATCGTCACGAACCACGAAAGCCACTTCCGCGGCATTGGACGCGGGCATGGTGAGGTACCTTCCGACGGCCACGATCTCCTCATCACCCGCTCCACCAGCGACGGCGACGAGCGCCATTTCCGAATCGTAGTCGATATTGCAGAACACCTGCAGCTGATTATGCGGCATCGCCTTGAGAGTTCCGTGGTAACGCAAGTACTTCGTCTGCTCGCTGAACGAGTAGAACATTTCCTTAATCAAGTCTTCATCCGACGGGCGGATTGGTCGGACCAGGAGTTCTTTCCCACCGTGGAGTTTGTAGGTCGTTTCGAGCTCGGTCGGATAGGGATGCGTTGGAGGTAGAATCTGGTCGGCATAGACGAGTCGGCGTCGTTTGGCCGTGTGCAGAAGTTCGGCGCGAAAATCGGGGTGAGCGACATTGATCAGGGCCATGGCGCGTTCACGCATTGTCTTGCCGTGTAAATAGGCGATGCCATATTCGGTGACCACGAAATGGATGTCCCCGCGGGTGGTCACGACACCGGCACCTTGCTGCAGATAGGTCACGATGCGACTCTTGAGTCCTTCTTTCGTGCGGACGGAACTCGGGAGCGCCAGGATCGGCTTGCCTCCTCGTGAAAGGGCGGCACCCCTCATGAAGTCCGCGTGTCCACCGATTCCGCTGTAAAGCTGCTCGCCGATCGAGTCCGCAACGGCCTGTCCCGTCAAATCGACTTCGATGGCCGAGTTAATGGCAACCAGGTTATCGTGTTTGGCGATGACGCGAGGGTCGTTCGTATACTCGGACGCCTGCATCTCGATCATCGGATTGTTGTCGATGAACTCGAACAGGTCCCGCGTACCGGCGGCGAAGCTGCCGACGATCTTTCCTTGTTGGATCGTCTTTCGGTTACCGGTAATATTGCCGTTTCGAGTCAACTCGATGATCCCATCCGAGAACATTTCGGTGTGGATGCCCAACTCGTGGCGGTCGGTCAGTTTTCCCAGCACGGCGTCCGGCAGCCGGCCGATTCCAAGTTGCAAGGTGTCGCCGTCGGAAACCAGCGTGGCGACGTTGGCGGCGATTCGTTGGACCGTCTCGTCCTGTTCGGCAACGACGGGCCATTCGAGAAGTGGCTCGTCGTGTTCGACGAACAGATCGATATCGCGGACGTGGACAAAGCTGTTTCCCAGCGTGCGCGGCATTTGCCGATTGACCTGGGCGATCACAATGCGGGCGGCCTGCGCGGCAGCCCGCGTGACATCGACCGACACTCCGAGGCTGCAGAAACCATGTTCATCCGGCGGGCTGACCATGATCAATGCCACGTCGATCGGCGAGTGTCCGGACCGAAACAGGTGCGGGATTTCGGAGAAGAAGATCGGCGTGTAATCGGCTCGCACTTGACTGACCGCCGACCGGACGCTGTTCCCGATAAAGAACGCGTTGGCCCGGAAACGATCAGCGAATTTGGGATCGGTGTAGGGAGCGACGCCCATCGTCAACACGTTCAACACTTCGGTGTCCGTGGCTCCGTCGGCCGTATCCACCAGCGCCCGCACCAACTCCTGTGGCTCGCCGCAACAGGATCCGATATAGACACGGAATCCGGGCTGGATCTTCTGGATGGCTGCTTTTGCGGTGACGACTTTTGAACGGTACGTTTCCTGCCAGTCGGCATTCATGGTGCTTCTGCCTTATCACTCGTCATCGAACAGAATAATTCGGGCGTCGGCGACTCGCGTCCCTTGCCCCTTGGGATAGACCAGCAACGGGTTGATATCCAACTCACGGATTTGCGGGTTCTCGGTAACAAACTGGCTCAGCCGAAGCAGGCAGTCAATGATCGCCTCCGTGTCGGAGGCCGGTTCGCCCCGAACTCCTTCGAGCAGCTTGCGCGATCGAATCTCATGGATCATGACGCGAGCGGAATTCTCGCGGATCGGCGCCAGGCGGAACGAGACATCGCGAAATGTCTCGGTGTAGATGCCACCCAATCCGAACATCAGCACGGGGCCAAAGCGTTCGTCCCGCGTAACGCCCAGGATGACTTCCTTGCCGCGTTCGAGCATCTGTTGGATCAGGACCCCCCAGATCTCGATGTCGTCACCCATCGATTGCCTGACCGACGCCATCATCTTGTCATACGCCAGGCGAACCTCGTCGGCCTCCCTCAAATTGAGCTCCACGCCTCCCACATCCGTCTTGTGGAGAATCTTCGGACCGGCAATCTTCATGACCACCGGGAAACCGATCTTCTCTGCCGCCTCCACTGCCTCGTCCGCCGTCGAGGCCAGCTGATAGGCAACTGTCGGAAACCCGTAGTGGCTCAACGCTTCGAGCGCCTTGAGCTCAATCAATTGCGAGCGTCCGGCCGCTCTTTCCTGATCGAAGAGTCCGACGACCGCGTCCCGATCGACGTCGAATTTGCCGTAATCAGTGACCTTTGACCGGACCCACTTTCCGAAGTCCGATTTTGCGGCGAGCGCCTGCATCGCGTTTTCCGGGAAGGCAAATGTCGGCACGCCGAACTTCTTTTGCAGGATCTCGACTCCGGCCGAGACATCTTCCAGCCCCATCAAGCAGGCGCAGACCGGCTTATTGCAGAATTCCTTCGTTTCACCGATCACTTCGGCAATTTGCGTTACGTCGGTCATCGTCTGAGGAGTGACGATGACCAACACCTGATCGACTCCGTCGTCGGCCGTGACGGCATCGAGGGCTGCCCGATAACGGTCGTGTCGAGCGTCGCCGATCACGTCGACAGGGTTCTTGATGCTGCCAACGGTAGGCATCTGGAAGAGTAGCGATTTCTTGGTGTATTCCCGGAATTTGGAGAGTGTCAGCTGGTTGCGGATACAGGCGTCCGTTGCCATGATTCCGGGCCCGCCCGCGTTGGTGATGATGGCCGTACGGTCGCCGGCCGGCAGTGTTGGATCTGAAAAGGCCTCGGCCAGGTCAAATAGCTCGGCAACCGTCGTCACGCGGAAGACACCACTCTGTTTGAACAAGGCATTGTAGAGCTCGTCTGAGCCGGCCAACGACCCGGTGTGCGATGCGGCTGCCGCCGCTCCTTCCGCCGTTCGTCCGCTCTTGATCATCAGGATCGGCTTTGGGTTCGCTCCGTGCGTGATCTTGTGGGCCGATTGAAGGAATCGTTGACCGTCGGCCAGGTCTTCGACGTACATCATGATCGCACGCGTTGCTTCGTCGGCCGCAAGAAACTGCAGCAGGTCGACCGCATCGAGGTCCGCCTTGTTGCCAAAACTCACAAATTGTGAGAATCCGATTCCCCTTCCCTTGGCATAGTCGAGCAATGCTGCACAAAGAGCGCCACTTTGAGAGATCAGACCGAGACATCCGTGAGGCGGCATATCTCGACCAAATGTCGCGTTCATCGACACGGTCGGGTCGGTGTTAATGATGCCCAGACAATTGGGGCCGAGCACCGACATGCCGTTCTCCTTGGCAATGGCTCGTAATCGCAGCTCGCGCTCGACCCCCTCCCCCCCGATTTCCTTGAATCCTGCGGAGATGACGACCGCATGCCGCGTGCCGAGCTCGGCGGCCTGCAACAAGACCCGTTCGACGAGTAGAGCCGGCAAGACAATGACGACCAGGTCGGGGATCTCAGGAATGGCCGTCAGGTCTTTGAAGCAAGGGATACCCAGGATCCCTCGCGCCTTCGGATTCACCGGATAGATGACACCCGCATATTGGCCCTGAATCAAGTTGCGGATCACCGCGTGTCCCACCGAGCCGACCTTGCGCGAGGCTCCGACCACGGCGATCGATCGTGGGCAGAACAGGGGCCCCAGGTCGCGAATTACTGAATTTGTCATCGTTGCATCCGACATATGACACCTGCTAATCAGTCGTGCTTCTCGTTTTCCGTTCCGCCGGTCGTGACGACACGCGTCGTCTCGGCCATCACGCGCTCGTGTGGTCTCAATCGGGGCGGAGGCCAAGAGAACAACGCCGGGGACTCCGACATGCACGGATTGCCCCACGGGGCCGCCCGTCGCTCGGTTATGTCCGTCCGGCACGAAACTCCTGGATTCGCAATTCCTACCGAATCCTCGATACGTCAACTCCTCCGCCCAGGAAATCGTAAGATTTCACGGGTCGCCACGTTGCTTGGCCGGTCTCTGGGCGAACCCGGTTTCATCGTTCCGCCACAGAGTAACCGGTCCCGGGTGAGGCTTGGAACCGGCCTAGGGATTTCACCTATGTTGGGATCGCCCCTCGGTTGCATCACGGAACAGGCCCATCGGATCAAGGATTCCATCGCTCGCGCGCCGGCCCCCGGTGGGTATCCCCGCCACTTGCCAACAGGCATGGAGGGGACGCTCGGCCAATGTGACCGCCATCGGCGTCGAGCTGAATTCTGAGCACGAGGCGAGTGACGCAGCGCATCGTGAGGATCGGCAGAGCGCCGGCGTCAACTACACCAGTGTCACTGGATTTCAACCTGCATCGATTGTGAGTATCGGCCGTTTGAAGCGGCTTTAATCGGTCGGCCGATTAGCGATCAAATCGTCCACCACATCGGGATCGGCCAGCGTACTTGTATCGCCGACATTTTCAGGTTCATTTTCAGCGATCTTTCGAAGAATACGCCGCATGATTTTTCCGCTCCGGGTTTTCGGTAGCCCCGGAGCCCACTGAATAATGTCGGGTGATGCGATGGGCCCGATCTCGTGACGCACGTGCTTGACGAGCTGCTGACGCAGCTGGTCATCCGTATCGATCCCCGCTCGGACCGTAACATAGGCATAAATGCCCTGCCCTTTGATGGGATGCGGATAGCCAACGACGGCGGCTTCGGTAACCGCCTGGTGACTGACCAAAGCGCTTTCTACTTCGGCCGTGCCCAGCCGATGCCCGGAGACATTCATCACATCGTCCACTCGGCCGAGCAACCAGTAGTCGCCGTCCTCGTCCATTCGGCAGCCGTCTCCGGTGAAATAGCGGCCTTTGAACGCGGTGAAGTAGGTAAGAATAAATCGCTGGTGGTCGCCCCACGTGGAACGCATAATGCCGGGCCAGGGTTTGGCAATGCAGAGTTTTCCGGAAGTGCCGGCCGGTACCGGATCTCCGGAATCGTCGACAATTACCGGTTCGACGCCAAAGAAGGGGCGGCTGGCGCTCCCCGGTTTCAGAACGTGCGCGCCGGGTTGGGGAGTGATCAGGATTCCACCGGTTTCGGTTTGCCACCAGGTGTCGACGACCGGGCAGCGTTCTCGACCGACGACGCGCCAGTACCAAAGCCAGACATCCGGATTGATGGGCTCACCGACCGTACCCAGCAACTTGAGCGTTGAGAGGTCCCGTGACTCGACCGGTGCTTCACCTTCTCGCATTAACGCTCGGATAGCCGTTGGCGCTGTATAGAACTGTGTCACCCCGTATTTGTCGACCACGTCCCAGAATCGCCCCGCGTCCGGATACGTGGGAATTCCCTCGAACATGACGCTCGTTGCGCCGGCGCACAAAGGCCCATAGACAATGTAGGAATGACCCGTGATCCAACCGATGTCAGCCGTACACCACCAGATGTCGCCGTCCTGGTAGTCGAAAATGTACTTGAACGTGGTCGCCGTATAGACCATGTATCCGGCGGTCGTGTGGAGCACGCCCTTGGGTTTTCCAGTCGAGCCGGACGTGTACAGGATGAAGAGCGGGTCTTCGGCATCGAGCCAGACCGGTTCGCAGTCGGGATCTGCCGACTCAACGGCTTCGTCCCACCAGATGTCCCGGCCCTCTTGCATCGGCACGTCCAGCCCGGTTCGTCGCACAACGACGATATGTTCGATGCTTGGACAATCGGGCATGGCCAGGTCGGCCTTGGTCTTCATCGGGATGTCTTTTTTGGTCCCCCGCAACGCCGTGTCCTGGGTGATCAGTAATTTGCACTCGGAGTCCTGAATCCGGTCTCGCAGCGAATCTTCGCTGAACGCGCCGAAGACGACCGAGTGAATGGCGCCGATTCGAGCACAGGCCAGCATGGCGATCGGAAGCTGTGGGACCATCTGCAGGTAGAGGCAGACGCGATCGCCCTTTTGAATTCCCAGCGACTTGAGCACGTTGGCGAATTTGCAAACCTCACTATGCAGTTGCCGATAAGTAAACTGGGATTGTTCGCCCGGTTCGTTGCCCTCCCAGATGATCGCCACCTGGTCCCCGCGGCTCTCAAGATGGCGATCGAGCGCATTAACACTCAGATTGGTCTTCCCTCCGGCAAACCACTTGATATAGACGTCGCCGTCAAACTGGTAATCACAGACGCGATCCCAAGGTTTGTTCCAGACAAACGACTGGGCGATTTCGCCCCAAAACGCTTCGGGGTCCCCGACCGAACGGTCATACATCTCCTGGTACGCGTCGAGCGACGGACAATGGGCCGTTCCCGCGAATGGTTTTGATGGAGCTATTTGTACGGCACCGCCCTGGTTGTCAGACTTTTCCGGCATGTTGGCAATCTCCCAATTTCGTCAGCCTGTACGGGGATCGGCGTCGGTCCCCCAGAGTTTGTCTCGCCGCTCTTCTTGCTCCGACGCGATAAGTGCCCCTACCGTACCCCGCCTTTACGGCCCAAGCAACAGGGGGGCGCCGTCGACGGATTTCCAGGCATACTCGGGAGCTTTTCGCGTCAACCGGCCGGGACCGGTTCAATGACGCGCATTTTGCGCCAAGCGCCCTGCATGAACCTCGCCAGGTAGATCGCACCCAGGCCCCAGATCCAGACCGTGACCAACGACCAGCACCCGTGCAGTCCGGCTCGGAACATGTGAAGTGCCATCCAGGTACCGATGCCCAGAATCAGGGCCATGACCAGGCTGACGAGAAAGACAAACCGTGTATCTCCGGCGCCCTTAATGGCATTGACGAAGATCAAGTTGCATGCGTCAAACAGGTTGTATGCCGCCACATATCGCAGAAATACGTGTTCTCTTGAACTCGAACGGAATCCATGTGGCCGGCCCAATGGAAGATCGATTCCGAGAAGAGAACAGGTAGCATGGCGATGGGTGTCAGTGCCAGCCCGATCCAGACCGCTTGCCAAACGACGGGTCCAATCTTCCGCTCCTGCCCTGCTCCGAAGTATTGCGAGACGAATGTGCTCGCGTACATGCAAATCCCAAGCGGGCAGCACAGAGACAGCCACCAGAGCAATGACGCCGGGAACGACGCCGCCAGCGATTCCTCACTCCACCACAACAGGAACATCCGGTCGACGAACGTAAGGACGGTCCACGAGAGGCTCGACAAGACCAGCGGCATGGCGATTCGTAAGACGTCGCGGCACCCACAGGGTCCCGACCACCACGAACGGGTGAGCGAACTGACGGTGACCTCGGACATGATTGCATTTCCTCATGGGATCGTTCCCAAATGGTCACCTCTGAGTCGGCGCGCCACCATGGAGTGGGAGGGACAACCGGTCCTGAGCCGTTGGCTCGGTCCCGGTCTCCGGTTCTTGTTGATTCGTTCGATTCGGTTGCGTTCCGACAGTCTTGTGGTTCTCATGCAACCGTTTTCGTTCCGCACGGTGGAATCGCCGACGGTCTGGCACGGCGCACTCTAGCATCCGACTCACGGGCTCGTCACCCCTGCCGGCCGGTTTCTACAGCCTGAGTTCATGGCGTGTCTTGCCCTGCCGTTGGCGCGTGAATCGACTCGGTAGCACGTCGCGACGACCAACAGGACACAGAAGCCGTCGACAGGGTTCACTTGCGCGTTGCCATCGCTCGCATTCAGTGATACGATTGTCTTTCGTCGGCGGAAATGCCTCGGCCCCCGACGAATCGATTGCAGTGTTCCTCTTGAGGCCATTTCAAACTCGTGGGCGAAAGGACGGAGCAATGCGGTGTGCCTTCTCGACAATAGCCCTTACGTGGGCGGTCTGCGGTGCAGCGATTGGACTCGCGGCGGACACGACACTCGCTGCCGATCCGGCGGAGACGGCCCGAGAAATCGAGCAATTATCCGGCGTTCATGGCGGTTTTGTTCTGCACTTGGGTTGCGGCGATGGGCAACTCACCGTCGCCCTCCGAAGGAACGATCGCTTTACCGTTGTCGGCTTTGATGCGGACGAGAAAACGGTCGATACGGCTCGTCGATACGTTCAACGGACGTCCGTATACGGGCCGGTCTCGATTGAACGTTTTGGCGGTGACAAACTGCCCTTTGTCGATAACCTGATCAACCTGGTGGTGGCGGGGAATGAGACGGCGATTGACGAACGCGAGATCATGCGCGTCTTGGCGCCGCGAGGAGTTTTCTGCCGCAAGACCGGCGGGAAGTGGAAGACGAAGATCAAGCAACCCCCGAGCGGCATGGACCAGTGGACGCACTTCTTGCATGATGCGGGTAACAATGCCGTTGCTGATGATTCACTGGTTGGACCACCGCGCAGCATGCAGTGGGTAGCGCCGCCGCTCTGGCTTCGCAGTCACGAGACACCTTCGGGCATCCAAGCGCCGGTGTCTGCCAACGGCCGGTTGTTCTATTTTCTCGACGAGGGGCTGATCGGAATCACCGACGAGCGAATTCCGGACCGTTGGTCTCTCGTTTGTCGCGACGCGTTCAACGGGAAACTGCTTTGGAAGCGGGCGCTGGTCGGCTGGGGATGGCGAGCCTGGAGTCGGGATCGCTATGAGGGGAAGGACTGGACGACGCTGCGCGCTGCACGAACGAATGTGCCAAATGAGAACCAGCGCCGGATGGTGGCTATGGGTGAACGAGTCTTCGCCACTCTGGAGTATGGCGGACCGTTGGTGATTCTCGACGCTGCGACCGGTGCCCAGCGTGCCTCGTTTCCTCAAACAGTTAACGCTCGAGAGATTCTGGTGGCCGACGGAACGGCTGTCGTCTACGCGGCCGATTCATCGGATGACGGCGGTCGACGACGCGGCGAAGAAGTCAAGCCTGAGGCCAAAATCGTCGCCATCGACGTTGGAAGCGAGAAGGTCCTTTGGGTCCGTGAGGTGAGGCCCATTCGTCCGTTGCTGTTTGCGTTGGACTCCGGTCGCGTGACGCTGCACACCGGCACCGACTTGCTGGCGATCGATTTGAAATTCGGGCGCCCGTTGTGGCAGGTCAAAACGAAGATGCAGGGAGTTCGCACGCTGGTGGCCGCCGATCAGATGATCGTTATGCATAATAACAAAGCGGTGGCCGTCCATTCTGCCAAAGATGGCCGGCTGGTGTGGACCCATCCCGCTCGCGCGCCCGGAGGTTCCGAATCGGAGGACCTGTTCGTGATTGACGGGCTGGTCTATCGCGGCATGCTCGGCGTCGATGCTCAACACAAGCCGGCGTCGAAGAGCGCCAACGCGATGGTTACCGGCTGGGATCTGAAGACGGGCGAGGTTCGGCAGGAATTGGTGGTCGAGAACCTTCGGAGCCCCGAACACCATCATCGGTGCTATCGCAATAAAGCGACGACACGGTTCCTGATCAGTTCCCTCGAAGGTGCCGAGTTCGTGGACTTGCAGGGATCGCAACACTCACAGGAAAACTGGATCCGGGGGTCCTGCCGGTCCGGGATGATGCCGTGCAACGGAATGCTGTACGTGCCGCCGGATCAGTGCTTCTGTGAGCCAGGTGCCAAGTTGCTCGGCTATGCGGCGCTCTCGGCGGCCACCGAACGGGGGCTGCCCTTGGCTCTTCCCAAACGTCTCGAGCCGGGACCCGCTTATCGAGCAACCTCGACGGACCGCCCCGATCATTCCGAAAGTACAGAGTCGAGCGATCAATGGCCAACGTATCGCCACGACGCGGCTCGGCACGGAAGTTCCACGACCAACGTCGTGGCGGAACCGGACGTTCGTTGGACGACGCCGTTCGATGGTCGGATCACTGCGCCGGTCTCGGCAGGTGGTGTCGTGTTGGTTGCGCAGATCGATGCGCATACGGTGCACGCCCTGGACGCGAACGATGGACGAAGTAAGTGGCAATTCACTGCAAATGGACGAATCGATTCGCCACCGACCATCTATGAAGGACAGGTACTGTTCGGTTCGCATGACGGCTGGGTCTACTGCCTGCGGCTGAGTGACGGCCAACTGGCATGGAGGTTTCAGGCTGCGCCGTTCGATCGTCGCATCGGGTCATTCGATCAGATCGAATCGGCCTGGCCGGTACCCGGCAGTGTGCTGGTTCATCGGGGTATCGCTTACGTGGCAGCCGGTCGATCGACTTATTTGGACGGTGGGGTCCGGCTGTACGGTTTGGACCCGCGTACTGGAAGTGTCGTCCATGAAGGGCGCCTGCAGGGACCCTTTCCCAAACGCGATGAGCAGCGAGACGTCGGGTTCTACGTATTGGGAGCCAACGCCGATGTGCTGGTCGCGGAGGGCGATTTCATTTACATGCGACAAAAGAAGCTGACCCTCGACCTCGAGGAAGTCAAGGTGGAAGTCTTGTCGAGCAAGGGTGCCCAGGACACCGGCCTGCACGTGTTCTCTACCGCAGGCCTGCTCGACGACTCGTGGTATAACCGGACATTCTGGATGTACTCCAGTCGATGGCCCGGTTTCCAACTAGCCAATCAAGCTCCCAAGACGGGACAATTGCTGGTCGTCGATGCCGAGCAGACGTATGCGGTTCGGGCCTACTACCAACGAAATGTCCACAGCCCGATGTTCTTTCCAGGAACCAGGGGTTACCTGTTATTCGCCGACGCCAATACCACCGAACCGCAGATTGTGGGTGAGCCGGGTGCCAAGACTCCGGTAAGATGGCTGCCGCAATCGGACTACTCGCGTGCCCGGGGCAATAGCGTGATGCGTACACTTGAGAGCGAAGCATTCGGGCTCGACAAGATGATTGGATACACTCGAGCCGAGCCACCTGCTTGGATGACGTGGTTGCCGGTGAGGATTCGCGCGATGGTCAAGACGCAAGAGAAGTTGTTCGTGGCAGGCCCCCCGGATGAACTGGATCCCGAAGATCCTTACGCTTCGTTCGAAGGTCGGCGTGGCGCTCGACTTGTGGCCGTTTCATCCCAACAAGGAAAACAGCTTTCCGTTTGTGAATTGCCGTCGCCACCTATCTTTGACGGCATGATCGCGGCTGGAGGGAAATTGTTCGTCTCTTTGGAGAACGGTCAGTTGGTCTGTCTTGGGCACCAACCGTAGCGTGAACAACGAGCTCGCCAAGAGAGGTGAACGGCCTGACTTGTTGAATTGCGAACATGAGGCGCGGTAACGCGAAGCAGCCGACAGGCGTTGTAGAACGCGGAGGTCGCGACTCGATGACCAGTGACTCGACGACAAGTGACTCGACGACAAG
>CAYNDU010000045.1:11877-17447 GCA_964395615.1 uncultured Pirellulaceae bacterium
AGTGACTCGACGACAAGTGACTCGACGACAAGGGCTGCGGAGGAAAGCCGACCGCTGACCGTCGTGGTCATCTCTGGTGCGACCGGCCGAACCGCTCGGCAGGTCGTCCGTGCGGCGCTTGCTCAATTCGATCACCCTCAGGTATCGATTATTGAGAAGCAGAATGTACGGAGCGTCCGATCGGTGGCAAAGCTCGTTCGCGAATTGCCGGTTGACCGTTGCGTCATTTGTCATTCCCTGGTCGCGGCGCCCGTTCGGGATGCACTGCTGACCGAAGCGCGGGGCAAGATGATACCGACGGTCGACGTGTTAGGACAGTTGCTGGCGTTGTTGAGTGACCATCTTGGAGTAGCACCTCAGCGCAAGCCTGGACTGGCTTACTCCGCTCAAAGGGACTATTTCGATCGGATTGACGCAGTCAGTTTCACGCTGGATCACGACGATGGGGCGCACGCCGAGACACTTGGTCTTGCAGACGTCGTATTGGTCGGGGTATCACGTGTTTCCAAGAGCGTCACCTGTTTCTACCTGGGCTATCGGGGTGTCCGTGCCGCCAACGTGCCTTTGATCCCGGGATTTGAACCGCCGGAGGAGTTGCTTCAGATGCCGTCGGAGAAGATCATCGGGTTGACGACGACACCGGCCCGTCTGCACGACCTGCGCGATTCGCGTCGCACGGCGCTTGGCGGTCGCGCCCTAGACACATATTGTGAGCCTCGCGAAATCAACCAGGAGTTGCTCTACGCGCTCGGTCTGATGAAGAAGCGCAACTGGCTCTGCCTGGATGTTTCGTACATGGCCGTGGAGGAGGTAGCAGTCAAGGTCCTGGAACAGATTGGCCGCGGCTAACGCCCCAATTCGTTCACGATGCGGGTGGCATCGTAAACGGACTCCAAGGCGTGGCGAATGGCCTGTGAACTGACCGAGACGGCTCGAGCCTGCCGCTCATCATAGTAGAAGTCTCCCGGCAGTGACTGGATGTTGCCGTCGAAAATCAAACCGACCAGTTCCAGGTCACGATTGACGACGGGGCTGCCGGAATTCCCTCCGATAATATCGGCCGTACTGACAAAGTTCAGCTGCGTATCGCCTTTCAGTTTGGCTCGCCGATTGTGCCAGCTGGCCGGCAATTCCCAGGGCGCGACGCGCCCATGACGCTTCTCGTGCCCGAAGGCGCCGTCGATCGTCGTCCATGCCGGAATCTGGCGACCGTCCTCTTCGTAACCCGTTACCTGTCCAAACGCGAGGCGCAAGGTAAAGGTGGCATCGGGATACGTCGTCGTGCCGTGGGTGGCGAACCGTGCTTCGGCGATCCGTGCATACGCTTGCCGTAATTCCTCCTGGATGCGTTCGTCGATTTCGCGCACTCGTCGCGATTCGGCATCGATTTGCAGGGCCAGCCGAATCATTGGATCATCGCATTGATCGACGGCGGCTTGGCCGCCCGCGGCCAGACGGCGGCGCACGTCGACATTTTCCAGACGAGTCTCTTGAACAAGTTCAGCGGCACGGGCCGCCGGGCTCTTTCCGGCCAGCACGGTCGCGACGAGCCGGTCATCGCCGCCCCTTTGTTCTGCCAGGTACGCCAGCAGGTCAGCAGTCCTTGCTTGCTCCAGGTCTTTGTAGATCGGAGCCGGAGAGAAGAGCTGTCGCTTCAGGCTTTCACGTGCCGATTCACGAAACTCCCGAAGTCGAACGGCGTTCTCCTTCTGGTCCTCGACTGCCAGCCGCACGAGGGTTTGAGCGATTCGAAACAGGCGAGTATTGATTGCGACGCCGCGGTTGAGCCGCTCGACCCGGCGATTCTGGATGGACGCGACGTGTTGCCATGCGTCGGCATATTTTTTGAGTTGTTTGTTTTCGTTCAACTGTTTGATCAAGGCGTCTTCTTTCGCTTGCAGGCTGGAAATGTAGGCGGGGTCTTGCAAGCCCTGCAGCATTCCCGTGTAGGCTTTTCGCGAGTTCTGAACACCGAACAACTCATCATGGGCCCGCCGTTCCTGCTCGGCCCCTTGCAGACCGAACTGTTGGAGAAGGATCTCACGACGTCGTAGGAAATCGAGTCTTCTCGGCAGGCGGTAGTCACGTTCAAACCTTAACGCCGCTGCCGTGTAGATGCGGCTGGTGCGACCCGGGTTACCCGACACAAAAATCAGCTCGCCTTGACCGGCACCCGACTCTGACCACTTGAGAAAGTGTGTTACTTTGAGCGGTTTACCGTTTTCATAGACTCGAAAAATGCACGCATCCAGATCGAAACGCGGATACTCGAAGTTGTCCGCGTCACCGCCGAAGAAAGCGATCGCTGCTTCCGGTGCCCAGACAAGTCTGACATCCGTATATTTCTTGTACCGATAGAGATGGTACCTGGCACCTCCAAAGAGTGTGACCACGTCACTGCGAAGACCGGTCTCATCGAGAGATTCCTTTTCAATCGTTGCCAGAATGGCCCGCCGTGCGGCCGCGGCGTCGGCTGGATTCGGTTTTCCGTCAATTGCCGCGCGAACGCGCTCTGATACATCTTGAATCGAAATCAGCTGGTTGAGTTCCAAATCGGGAGCAGCAATCTCATCGCTCATCCGTTGAGCGTAAAACCCGTTCAGGAAGTAGTTGTGTTCGGGAGTCGAAATCTTGTGCAGCGTGTCGGCTCCGACGTGGTGATTCGTCAACACCAGACCGCGGCTGGAAACAAAGGAAGCCGACCCACCGGAATTAAAGCGGACACTCGCCTTCATGAGATGTTCCGCCCAGTCCGTCGATGGCGAAAAACCGTAGGTCGTCTTCAGGTGCTCTCGCGGCAAGTCATTGAACAGCCACATTCCCTCGTCGGCCTGTAAAAGGCCGGTTGCTGCGACCAGAGTGGACGAGACCAAGACAACGGATCGACAGATTGGATTCATGAGTCAGCTCGAACTTGGATAAGATAACTTGAAGTAGATAAGGACCAGCGACAACCGCCGTGAACACCTGACCAGACTATAGCGATGACGGCCCGTACGGGCAAACCCTCGATCGGATCGGGTTCGTTCTCTTCGCAATCGCCTTCAGGATTTCTCGGTACCGCCAGGAAGCACCGTGCTTAGTTCGGCGACTGAAAGCCGGAGATTGTGTCCTCAGGATCACTGGCCGGGTTCGCCGGCATTTCGAGCACGAAGCGACTGCCGATTTCCGGCGTGCTGGTAACTCGAATATCTCCGTCATGTTCTCGCATGATCTTCTGGCTGACCGGCAGGCCGAGTCCTGTGCCCCGGTTGCCTTTTCGCGATGCAAACACCGTGAAAATCAGCGATAGATCTTCCGGCGCTATTCCCTCCCCCGTATCTTCCACCACGACACGTGCCAGCTGAGCGTGTCGATCGCATTCGGTGCGCACGGTCACCGTCGGATCGTCCTGGTCTTCGCAGGCATCGATGGCGTTCGAAACGACGTTGAGTATGGCTCGATGGAGCGCGTCGGGATCGAATGAGAGACTCGGCATGTTGGCATCCGGTACCCATTGGAATTGGACACCGGCTTCCTGCGCCCGCGTCTGCATCAATTCCACCACATCGGCGGCCACCTCATTTAGATTTGCCGGGACCATTTCCGGTTCGCGTTCCTTGCTGAATGACAACATGTCCATGACGAGATGCGAGATTTTCTCCTGGTTTTTGTCGACGATTGACCAGCCCTTGGAGACCACTTCCTGGTCGTTCAGCTTCAAGCCTTCCTCGATCAGGTAACTGCCGCCTCGAATTCCCTGAAGGATGTTTTTGATGTGATGCGAAAGCGTCGCAATGGTCTGGCCGATGGCCGCGAGTCGTTCCGCCTGAACCATGGCCGAGTAATAGGAGGTATCCTCCACGGCAAGCGCCGCTTGATGCCCGATCGCGATCATGAGCTTCAGATGTTCTTCGCTGAAGCGATTGGCCGGTGCCTGTACAAAACGGCCGGGCGCCGTGAACGTGTCGATGTAGATGACGCCGACGATACCGTACCGGCCCTGCATCGGAACGCAGATGGCTTCGCGCACACCGGTTCGGACAATGCTGCCGCCGGCGTCCCAGCGTCCATCTTCCTGAGCGTCGCTGGTCAAGACGCCCTCGCGCTGGTCGAGCACATAATCAAGAATGGTACGGCTGATCTCGATTCGCTGTTCGGCACCCGATCGGCGACGGTCGCGGCGCACCGCGGGGATCAACTGGTCGGTTTCAGAATCGGTCAACATCACGCAGCCGCGATCCGTTTCGACCCATTCGAATATCAAGTCCATGATGCGGGTCAGCAACTGGTCGATGTCCATCGTGTGGCTGGCCGCCAACGCCGTATGGTACATCACGTCCAGGTTGCTGCGTGCCCGTGCAAGCCAGGGGCTCTCGGAATCCGGTTCCTCGCCGAAGATGCGGCTTCCCTGGTCCTGGCTCAACGATTTTATGATGCGCGAACCGGCGACTGCCTGGTGCTGGGATACGATATCGACACCGTCAGCCAGGTCGACGCCCTCCAGGTCCTCCGTGGCGGTGAAGATCATCAACGTTCGTCCCATTTGCACGCGATCCCCGTTGCTCAACGCATGCATCGCGACGCGTGCGCTGTTGGCAAACGTGCCGTTGGAACTGTCACAGTCGACCAGCTGCACGTGCGATCCTTCGAATCGGAGCTCAGCGTGATGCCTCGAGACCTCCGTGTCGTGCAACTGAATGTCGTTGTCCTTGTCACGTCCGACGCTGAGGCTCGGACCATGCAATTCGAATCGCTTTCCTTGATCCCGCCCTTGAATGACAAACAGCGACGGCATGAACGTGCCTCGTTGCTACGGTCCCTTTACTCATCAACGAACGACGCGGCGACCGATAGGGGCGTTGTCTCATGCTGGTTCGACCGGCAGGCGAGCACTAGCACATTTCGTCAACGGGATCGGCCAACTGTTCAATCTTACGAATCAGCGGGCCGTAATGATAGGGTTTGTGAACGACGTGCCGCCCGGCAGCGCAGGGCATTTGCCGCACATTGCCCAGAATAACAAGATGGGAAGCGATGGCCGTGGTTTCCCTGCCGTAAGCGTCCTCCAAACCGGGTGATTCCGCGCCCACGTCGAGATCGAGTACCACGACCTGGGGGCGGTACTTGCGAGTGAATTCCAGGCCCTGGCTCGGCTCGCCCGTTTCGAGGATCTGCACGCCTCGGCGTTCGAGGACCGTGCGAAGCACATCTCGCGAGTCCTGGGACCGGTCGACGATCAGCACGCGTTTGGTGGTTGTCGCGGACGCGTCGGGCATGGGCTCTGGCACCTCCATGTGCGTTGCTCGCTACCGGTTCCGGGCCGACCCTCGATCGGAGAGCATCGGCGATGGATCGGGCAGCAAGCTGGCCGGGACCGGTTGTCGGTGGCCAACTTCCTTGTCGGCCGTTCGGGCGGGTGGGTGGAGAGAGTATCGCAAGTCATCGATCCTGTCAAAATCGATTTGGCGATTTTTATCACGAGCGCACGAGGGCACGCCGGCCGTTCACACCCCAGAGCGTTGCGGTCCCGGAACGGAGGGGGTGCAGGAACGGGCTCGTTTTGGGTGGACGTATTATTCAGCGCGATC